>JBDRBC010000365.1:0-9299 GCA_043823125.1 bacterium
ATCGAACCGGGTCAACCCACCACCCTTGCTGACCAACCAGAGGTAGCCGTCCCGACCCTCTGCGATGTCGCGGACGGAATTGTGTCGGAGTCCATCGGCGGTGGTGTAGAACCGGGTGACCGCGCGGGAGCGGCTGCTCGAAGGCGCGTCATACCGCACCAGGCCACCCTCGGTGCCGAACCACAACGTCCCGTCACCATCCCGGTGGATACACCAGATGTTGCTGGCGTGGGGATCGTCCGAAAAGTTCGTGGTCTCGAACATGGCGCCGCGGTAGACGCAGAGGTGGGCGCCGGTACCGAACCAGATGTTCCCCTCGCGATCGACGGTCATCTGGTTGACGTCGTTGTAACTCAATCCATCATCGATGGAGAACTGTCGCTGTTCGAGAATTCGGACCGGTTGTCCGGCGGCCTTGAGCCGGAACACACCTTGCCCGGTTTGGGCCACCCAGATGTTGCCGTCCCAGTCCTCGACGATGTCATTGATGGGCAGCGACAGCACCTGGTCGGATTCAGAGGTGAAACGGATTCCCCGAGTCATGGTGTGGAGCTGGCGATCCTTGGCCAGGACACTGATACAACCGGCCAAGGTGCCGATCCAGATGCGCTGCCGGCTATCCTCGTACAACCTGGTGATGTGCTCCCCGTGTTCAGCTTCGATCGTCAGGAGCGTGAGCCGGCAGGACCACTCCCGGGAATCGACGCTCGGCAGGGCCAGGTCGGCGCGATAGAGCCCTTGGGCGGTGCCGAGCCAGACCGCATCGGTGCCCGCCACGAGATCGTTGATATCCGATGGTGAGCCAGGCACGGCATCGATCATGAATCCCGACGGCCCCTCCATGCAGACCAGGAGCCCGGAACCGAGGGTGGCGAACAGCAGCCTACCCTCCGCATCCTCGGCGATGGCGTTGATGGGCACTCCGCGCCACGCCTCTTGACCCGGGAGCGCCTGGAATCGACCCTCCTCGTAACAGGTGATCCCACCCTGAAGATGACCGAACCAGACTCGCCCCTGGCTGTCCACCAGACTGGCGGTGATGAAGTTCCCCGCCAGGCCGTTGGCATGGCTGAAATTCATGAACCGGGAACCGTCGAAACGGGAGACGCCGAAGTTGGTTCCCGACCAGAGGTAGCCGTCCTGATCCTGACAGACGGTGGCGACCTGCGACTGGCAGAGACCATCCTCCACCTTGTAGGTCTGGAACATGCCGCGCTGGGCCACGGCGAACTGGGTATGACACGTCAACCACAGCAGACAAAGCAGTCCGGCAACTGGCGCAACGTAGCGGCGAGATAAAACCATCATTAGCCTCTAGTACCTATTCCACACCCCACTCTATACCAGCGAGAGGTCGCCGGTAATATTCCATCGAATCCACACTGATTTTTCGGATTTTTGGTCAGGGTACTTTAGATATTGTCTGCAATATTCCGGCTGCCGGGGGGAAGTTGCCGGACAACTCATTGTGGGACAATGTATTGCGAGTAAATAAATGGCGACGGGATCGGGTAGCGAGTCCGGTGAGCCACCGCCACGATCCCGTCCGGCGTCGTACGGAAACTACAGTTCCAGACTGAACTCCTGCATATCGAACCAGAAACCGGACCCGGAAAGACAGTCGATCTCTGCCTGGACGAGTGTCTCGTGCCCCTCTTCGATTTCCACGAAACGGGCAAAGAAACGCTGCCCGTCCTGGTCCAGCTCCTTGACCATCTTGCGGTAGAAGTTCCCGGTCTCCACCTCGACCTGCAGCGCTTTCTTCAGCATGTGCAGTTCATCGCCCCGGTCCTCGACCTCGATCCGGTTTTCCAGCTTGGCGACCCCTTCGAGGATCCGCTCCTTGGAAGGAATGGCGGTCTCGAGATCGTCCGCCGACACTGTCTCGCCACTCTTCAGCTGCTCCAGCTTGTGGTGCAGGTAGTCGAGGTGTCCCTGCTCTTCCCTGGCCAGGATCTTGAACACGCGCCGGCCCACGTCGTTGACTGCCTTTTCACACGCCTCACCGTAGACGTCCCGCACCTTCGTTTCGTAATCGAGGGCCGTTTTGATTGCCTCTTCGAGGGTCATGGATATCCTCCGTCTGCCGTTCGCGCCCGGTAGCCGAGCAGTTGTTCGCCGCCTCGGATTCGCTTCATTCGTCGTATGCGCCCACTTTACCATCCCGGCCAGGTCAAATCCACTGTCATCAGCACCCGGAAGCCACAGCCGAGTCGAGCAATTGCCGGACAAGAAGTGGTATGGTAGGCTGGAAACCAACGTCACCTCCACGTCGTCACCGGCAGTTCCGCTTTGTTGTGGCCCGAAATTCCGTGCCTCCGCAAAACGCCGGTTCGGGAAGGACACTGCATGTCGGAAAGTCCACTGACCGGACAGACCGCCCTGGTCACCGGTGCCGCCAGGCGACTGGGCCGCGAAATCGCATTGGGCCTGGCCCGGAACGGCGCCAACGTGGTCGTGCATTTCCATACTTCCGGGGCCGACGCTGTTTCCGTGGTCGAGGAAATCGGGTCCCTCGGTTCGTCCGCGTGGTCACTGACTGCCGATCTCGCCGATGCCGCCGCCACCGAGCGGCTCTTCCCGCAGGCCATGGAACTGGCCGGACCGATCCAGATCCTGATCAACAACGCCTCGATCTTTCCTGCCGATCGGGTCACCGAGTTCAACGCGGCCGATCTGTGGCACAACATCCAGGTCAACGCCTACGCCCCCCTGGTGCTCGCGCGCGACTTCGCCCGGCAAGGTCTGGCCGGCTGTCTCATCAACCTGCTGGACTGCCGTATCACCGATTATGACGAGGCGCATGCCGCCTACCATCTCTCGAAGCGTATGCTCGCCACGTTGACCAGCATGCTGGCCCTGGAGTTCGCACCGCAGGTCCGGGTGAACGGCATCGCCCCCGGTCTGCTCTTGCCGCCTGCCGGCAAAGACCTGTCGTACCTCGAGAAGCTGTCATCCACCAATCCGCTGCAGCGGCATGGCGCGCCGGCCGACATCGTGGCGGCCGTGGATTACCTGGTGCGCAGCGACTTCGTCACCGGGCAGATTCTCTACGTGGATGGGGGACGTCATCTGAGGGGGAGGGTGTATGACTGATCGGATGAATGAGCGGATGATTGATCGGATGATTGATCGGATGATTGAGCGCCGGCTGGACAGGATCCATATCCGCGACCTTTTACTGCGAGGCATCGTCGGTATCAACGAGGACGAGCGGCAGAAGAAACAGGACGTGGTGATCAATCTCACCCTCGAGTTGAACCTGCGCCGGGCGGGCCGCAGCGACGACATCGAGGACACGGCCAACTACCGTACCATCACCAAGCAGATCATCGATTTCGTGGAGACCAGCGATTTCTTCCTGGTGGAACGGCTAGCCGAGGGCATCGCGGAAATCTGTCTCCGCGAGGCGGAGGTGGAACGGGTGACCGTGGTGGTGGAAAAACCGGGTGCGCTCCGTTTCTCCCGCTCGGTGGGGGTGGAGATCACCCGGGAGCGGTCGATTTGAACCGTGGCGAACCTCCGAACGCGGCCACTCCCCCGCCGGTTGTCGTGTACCTCGGCGTGGGCAGCAACATCAAACCGGCCCGAAATCTCCCCGACGCTCTCCGGCTCCTCCTGGAGCGTGACCAGCGGATCACGGCCACCTCCACGGTGTTGCGCACACCCGCCATCGGACGGCCGGAGCAAGACGATTACTTCAACTGCGTGTGGCGGTTGCAAACCCGACTCACCCCGTTAGCTTTGCGGGATAATCAGCTCCGCCCCATCGAAGCCGAACTCGGCAGGATCCGCGGTACGGATGGATACGCCTCCCGTCCCATCGATCTGGATATCTTGCTCCACGGCGAGCTGGTGCGAAACGAACCGGACCTGCAGCTGCCCGATCCGGAGATCGGGCGGAGGGCCTTTCTGGCGCTGGGGCTGCAGGAGTTGGCTCCGGAGCTGCCCCTCCTGCAAAATGCTGCTATCCGAGCACTCATGACAGACGTGGCCGGCAAGCTGGCAACGGAGACCGCCACCACTGCAGCACTGCGTAAACTCATCCGGGACTGGTCCGGTTAGTCTACCGCCGAGAACGCCTCGAGCAGGTCCATGGTGGACAGGATGCCGATAACCCGTTCCGAACTGTCCACCACCACCAGCCGGTGCACCCGGCTCTGTAACATCTCCCGGGCGGCCACGGCGAGGGTGTCTTCCAGGGAAACGGTCACGACGTCCTCGGTCATCACCGCCTCCACCCGCCGGTCCCCCAGTCGCGATCCGCGCTGGTTGGCGTCGACCAGGTCCTCGGCGAAACGATCCAGCTCACCGGGCTCCACCTGTCCGGTGGTCTGCTTGCGGAACAGACCGAGCAGATCGGTGGTGGACAGGATCCCCTTGCACCGTTCGCGTCGGTCCACCACCGGCACGGCCGAGACACGGTTCTCGAACATCAACGATACGGCTTCACTCAACAGATCATCCGGTTGCACGGTGATCACATCCTGGACCATCAGTTCCTTCACCCGAACTTCGGGTTTCTTGGCGGCCATTTTGCCTCCCGGGTAACTGGTGTGCGGTTCGAATCAGGGCGAGGTCATGATACCAGAAAACCGGCCGATAATCTTCTCTGTCCAGACGAATCGGCCTGAACTATCTTCGGCTGTTGAGTACACCCCGCGAACCGACCTCCCGGGACGGAACGATGATTCCTCAGCACCACCGATCACCACTGCTGACGGAACTGAACGAGCTCGCACGCGACCTCGCCAGACGTCCCGGTCAGAAATTCGTCGCCGACCAGATCGAGCAGGCCGTGGTCCTGACCGATTCCCTGGCGCTGGCGGCCGGCAGTCGCGTGCTGGTGGTGAATCCTTCCCTCGGCAATCCCTGGCTGGTTCTGGCCTGTCAGCTCCACGGCTGTCAGGTGACCTTGCTGGGCGGGAACAAATCGCTCATGACCCAGATCGGAGCGGAGTACCACGACCTGCTCCAGGCGGAGGGGCCGTCGCCGCTGACGGATTCTCTCCGTACCGCCGCTACGTTGGGATCGGTCACCCTCCGCAGCGGACAGCTGAGCCTGTTCTTCCCCGAGGAGGACAGCTTCGATGTGATCTGTCTGCTGTCCATCTCCAAGGCCGACTGGGGATTCGGACCGGAAACCCTCCTGCACCACAGCTTGCGTGGTTTACGCGAGGATGGGTTCCTGCTGACGGGATTTCTCGGCACCACCTATACCGATCCGGAACTGATAATGGAAGTGGCGGCGGAGGGCGACTTCGACCTGGACCATGTATCCGGTGGGCGTTTCCGATACGACGCCTACACACCCGAGGCGTTGCTTTTCACCCTGGTGGACAAGACCGGTCGCTGTGTTCGCTTCCAGACCTTCACCCGCATCGCCGCGGGACTCACGGCCACCGGCCGGATCAATCTCGGCCACAAGATCGAAAGCGCCGTGGACACCGCCCGCCGCCTCGACATCCGCAAGGGGAGTGACATCCTGGTGGTGGGCCCCTCGCCCGATTACTGGTCCGAGCGAGTCCTGGCCGGCGTGGCGGGGCAGATCGACCTGGTGTTGACCGGGCACGAGGACCTGGACGAAGCCCGCTCGGAGTTCTCTTTCTTCCCCGGCATCGCCGCCGTGGAAGGTGGCTTGCAACTCCAGACGGCGCTACGTAATCCCAACAATCGTTTCTACTCCCTCGACCCCACCACCTCGCCCTGGGCCGACCGCTGGTTCGACTGCATCTACATGACGCAACCGGACAACGGCCTGACTCTCTTCCACTCCGTACTGCCGCGTCTGAACCCCGGGGGCAGCATCGTGCTCGGGTACTACGCTGCCGGTCAGTGCGACCTCGACGTCACCATCGCCGCAGCCGCGGAACGGGGCCTGGAGATCGTCGCCGACCAGGAGATACCGTACGGCAGTCTCCACGGTGCGCGCTTCCGGCGTCCGGTCCGCTGACCGCAACTTGATCAATTGTCGGTCCTGCCGAGATCTGCTATAATGCGCACCGATTGGGTAAGGGATTAGTCCTCGTGACGTTCAGAGGTCGGATTCCCTCGTAACCCGGATATCAGATTCCATCGGGTCTATTTACTCCCGGCCCGATCTCCACTCACCACCAACCGAGGAGGTTCACCCGGAACCATCACTGTGCCTTGAGAGACTTGTCGGCTTGACATCCTACTCGCCAATAGGGATCGAAACCCAAGGAGTCCTCATGAAACGATTATCCCCCGCACTGTTCCCGTGGCTTCTGGCAGCCACCCTGCTCGTACTGTCCTTCCAGCCCGCCCTGGCGCAAGAAAAGCCGGATCAACTCGATTCACCGCGTCAATTCACCCCCGTCCAGGCAGGCCAAAACCGCTCGGCGTCCTCCGTGTTGCCGTACGCGCCGGATCGTATCCTGGTCAAGTTCAACCGGCTCGGAATGGACAAGACGCGGATTCAGCTCTCCCAGCAGAAAGGCGCGACCACCTCGCGGGTGCAAGTTGGTATCCCCTCGGTGGACGCCCTCTGTCGCAGCGTTGGGGTCTCCCGCATCGAGAGACCGTACAACACACCGAGGAATCGGCAGCTGGCCGAGCAGATCGGCACCCAGCGCTGGTTCATGTTCTACCTGCCCAGCGGCAGTGATGTGCGGGCCATCGCGGATCAATTCGCGGCCGATCCCGACATCGAAGCAGCCACCCCCGACTACCGGGCCTTCCCGGCCGCGGTGCCCAACGACACCCGCTACAACCTGCAGTGGGGCCACAACAACACGGCGCAGATGCTCAGCTACGACTGGTCGACCCACACCCACGAGGCCGGTTCGCCGGTGGGCACGGTCGGGTTCGACGCCAACGCCCAGGCCGCCTGGGACGGCAGCCAGGGTTACGGGAGCAGCGGCGTCGTCATCGCCATCCTCGACAGCGGCGTGGACGCCGGCCACCCGGATCTGAACCAGGTCGCCGGCTACGACTACGGCGACAACGACAGCAACCCGGACGACAACAGCTCGCAGCCGGGCCACGGCACGGCCTGCGCCGGCGTCGCCGCGGGCATCTCGAACAACAGCCTCGGCGTCTCCGGCATCGCCGGCGGCTGCAGCATCATGCCACTGAAGGTGGCCAACAGCGCCGGGTCCATGTACTTCTCGTCGATCCAGAACGCGCTGTATCACGCGGCGGACAACGGCGCCAATGTGGCCAGCATGAGCCTGGGCGCCGCCATCAGCAGCGACCCGGCCACCGACGACGCGTTGACCTACGCCCACAACAACGGCGTGGTGCTGCTGGCGGCCACCGGCAATGAAAACGCCAGCACCATCAGCTACCCCGCCATCCACTCCCTGGTGATCGGCGTCGGCGCCGCCTCGCCGTGCGGCGAGCGGAAGCGGAGTTCGAGCAGCAGCGCCGAGGTCAACCCGGGCGTCAGCACCGATCCCAACGGCTACACCTGCGACGGCGAACGGTGGTGGGGTTCGAACTACGGCCTCAACTCGCAGGATGCAGCGGGCGCGGTGGACGTCATCGCCCCGACCATCATGCCGACCACCGATATCCAGGGAAGCGGCGGTTACGACTCCAGCGACTACTCCAACTGGTTCAACGGAACCAGCTGCGCCACACCGTACGCCGCGGGCGTCTGCGGGTTGATCATCAGCAAGAACCCCACCTGGACGCCGACCCAGGTCCGCGATCAGCTGTGCAACAGTGCCCAGGACGTCACCTCGGTGGAGTCCGGTAGCGGCTGGGACCGCTACGCCGGCCACGGCATGGTGGACGCCGAAGCGGCGGTAGGTGGCGGCGGACCGTCCGACACGGTCACCCTCACCGATCCCAACGGCGGTGAAGTGTTGAACGCGGGCGCGTCGTTCACCATCACCTGGACCAGCACCGGCAGCATCACCAATGTGGCGCTGGACTACTCCACCAACGGCGGCTCGAGCTGGACGGCCATCACCTCGTCCACCGCCAACGACGGCAGCTACAGCTGGACCGTGCCGTCGGTCGCCACCACCCTGGGCAGGGTCCGGGTGGCCGACGCCGGCAACGCCAGCGTCAACGACATGAGCAACGGCAACTTCACCATCCAGGTGCCGAGCAGCTACGCGACCTTGCCGTACAGCACCGGTTTCGAGACCGGGTCGTTCGATCAGTACTGGACCAGTTCCTCGACCACCAACGGCGAGGTGCTGATCACCACCCTGAACACGCCGCACTCCGGCAGCTACCAGCTGGTGATGGATGCGGTGACCAACGGGACCTACGCGACGAACACCTCGTGGCTCCACCTGAACCTGGCCGGGCAGTCCGACGTGGACCTGGACTTCTGGTGGAAGGACTTCGGGGACGAGACCCACACCCAGGACGGCGTGTACTTCTCGGACAACGGCGGCTCGTCGTTCGTCAAGGTGCAGGACCTGAACGGCGGCAGCTACACCAACAACACCTGGCAGAACTTCACCCTCGACCTGGACGGACTGGCCAGCGCCAACGGGCTGAGCCTGACGAGCACCTTCGTCGTTCAGTTCCAGCAGTACGACAACTACCACATGACCACCGACGGCCACGCCTACGACGACATCGCCGTGACGGCCATCGCCGGTCCCGATCCGACCATCACCGTCACCGACCCCAACGGCGGCGAGACCATGGTAGTGGGCAACAGCTTCACCATCACCTGGACCAGCGAGGGCGCCGTCGGCAACGTGGCCATCGACTACTCCACCAACGCCGGCAGCAGCTGGACGGTCATCACCAGCTCCACGGCCAACGACGGCAGCTACGGCTGGACCGTGCCCAACGATCCGACCACCCAGGGCCGGATCCGGGTGCGCGACGCGGCCGACGCCGGCGTGAACGACATCAGCAACAGCAACTTCACCATCGAGGAGCCGAGCGGCGGCGACTACGCGACCTTGCCGTACAGCACCGGCTTCGAGAGCGGCTCGCTGGATCAGTACTGGACCACGGCGGTGACCGCCGAGGGGCGGATCCTGGTGACCAGCAGCAACACACCGCACAGCGGCAGTTATCATCTGACCATGGACGACAACATCAGCGGCGGTTCCTACTCGCAGACCGAAGCGTGGCTCCATCTGAACCTGGCCGGCGAGACCGACGTGGAACTGAATTTCTGGTGGAAGGAGTTCGGCGACGAGACCCATAGCCAGGACGGTATCTACTTCTCCAACAACGGCGGCTCCAGCTTCGTGAAGGTGCAGGATCTGAACGGAGCGAGCTACACCAACAACACCTGGCAGAGCTTCAACCTCGATCTGGACGCCCTGGCCAGCGGCGCCGGTCTGAGCCTCACGGCC
>JBDRBC010000366.1:0-2372 GCA_043823125.1 bacterium
AAACTGGATGATTAGAACCCGCGGTGAACCTTCACCTGTGGAATAAGATACAACCCTGCCGGTCTTTCGGCGAGTGTTTTATATCGTTTCCTCTTAATCCGCCTCGGGTTGGATGCCACTAAAAGTTGTTGGCGGCTGGCCACGCCTTCTCCTCAAATCGAAATCCTCTCGTCGATGTTGCGGGTGATCCTTTTCTGCCGCCGGGCGTGCTATCCTGAAGACGGCAAACAGATCATGACGCTTCCCCTGCTCAAAGACATCGTCATCATCATGGCCCTTTCCATCGGGGTCTTGTTTCTCTTCAGTCGACTGCGGCTGCCTGCCATCGTGGGCTTCCTCATGACCGGATTGCTAGCCGGTCCCTTTGGCTTGCAGTGGGTCAGCGCGATCTATGAAGTAGAAATTCTGGCGGAGATCGGCGTGGTCCTGTTGCTGTTTACCATTGGCATCGAGTTCTCGCTCAACAACCTGTTGCAGATCCGCAAGACCGTATTATTGGGAGGTACGCTCCAGGTCGTGCTCACCGTCCTGGCTGGCCTGGCGGTGGCCCACGGCGCGGGCCGCCCTCTGGGGCAGTCGCTCTTTGTGGGATTCTTGATTTCCCTGAGCAGCACGGCCATTGTACTGAGACTTATCCAGGAGCGGGCTGAAGTAGACAGCCCCCACGGCCGCACCATGCTGGGCATCCTCATTTTTCAGGACGTCGTGGTAGTTCCCATGATGTTATTGACGCCTCTGCTGGGGGGTGTTCAGGGCTCGTCGATGGTCCCCTTGGCACTACTGCTGGCGCGCGGGTTGGGGGTGGTGGTGCTGGTGCTGCTCGGCTCCAAGTGGGTGGTGCCCACCATTCTTCACCAGATTGTCAGGACCCGCAGCCGCGAGCTGTTCATGCTCAGCATCCTGGTCATGTGCTTCTC
The DNA here is from genome assembly GCA_043823125.1 of bacterium. Taxonomy (GTDB): domain Bacteria; phylum Krumholzibacteriota; class Krumholzibacteriia; order LZORAL124-64-63; family LZORAL124-64-63; genus JBDRBC01. The sequence continues at coordinate 918 of JBDRBC010000366.1, forward strand.
CATCGCCTGGCTGACCTCCAGCATCGGACTCTCCCTAGCCCTGGGGGCCTTCCTGGCGGGACTCACTATCTCGGAATCCGAATACAGTCGCCAGGCGCTGACTCTCATCTTGCCGTTCAAAGATGTGTTCAGCAGCTTCTTCTTCATCTCTATCGGCATGCTGCTCGACATGGGGTTCCTCTTGGAACAGTGGCAGGTGATCGCCCTGCTCACCGGGGGTGTTCTGGGCCTGAAAGCTTTTCTGGCCGCGCTGGCCACGCTATCATTGGGATTCCCGGTGCGGACCTCTGTGCTGGCGGGACTGGGGCTCTGCCAGATCGGCGAATTCGCCTTCGTCCTCTCCAAGACGGGCCTAGAGCACGGCCTGTTGCCGGGTAGTTCCTACCAGCTATTCCTGTCCGTCTCGGTCATCACCATGGCGGCAACCCCGTTCGTGGTGACGCTCGCACCCCGGGTTGCCGACCTCGTCACCCGGTTAGTGATGCCCCGCCGCCTGCGCGCTCGAGGCGCGGCGGAACGGGCCCCCGTGCAGCCGGGTCTCAAGGACCACCTGGTGGTGGTCGGCTTCGGCATTAACGGTAGGAACCTGGCTCGGGCGGCCAAGGTGGCCGGAATCCCCTACATAATACTAGAGATCAATTCCGAGACAGTACGCCGGCAGAAGACTCTCGGCGTACCCATTTATTACGGGGATGCGACGCAAGAGGCGGTGCTCGAGCATGTCAATGTGCAGGGAGCCCGTGTAGTGGTAGTCGCCATCTCTGATCCGGCGGCCGCCCGCAGCATCATCGAGACCGTGCGTCGCCTCAACCCCCTGGCCTGTATCATTGTCAGGATACGGTATATTCTGGAAATGAAGCCTCTGTACGAATTAGGGGCCAGCGAGGTCATCCCCGAGGAGTTCGAAACCTCCATGGAGATCTTCTCCCGGGTGCTGCGAAAGTACCTGGTGCCCCGTGGCGAGATCGAAAAACTGACCGCTGAGATTCGTGCCGACGGGTACGAAACGTTCCGGAAACCTTCATCGGAGCCGGTTTCGCTGTCCGAAGTGGTACCACACCTTCAGAACACAGAAATCGCCACCTTTCGCGTCGGCGAGGGTTCGGAGGCGGCAGGGAGATCTCTGGCCGGGCTGGAACTCAGAAGAAAACACGGAGTCATCCTGCTGGCGATCCAGCGGGATTCGGAGACGGTGGCCACTCCGGGCGCCGACACCCGACTTCATGCGGGCGACGTGCTGGTTCTCATCGGAGCTCCGGAGAAGATGGCCGGAGCAGCAGGACTCTTTCGAAGGCCGACCCACCTTTGACAACACACGACCCACCCCAATCAGGGAGGAGTCTCCGGTGGTTGCGGCTGTAATGCTGGCGGTGGGAAAGTCACCGAGGCGCATGCGCTACCCCAAAAAGCACTGTTGAGAATCGACAAATAGAGCTTTGCCGGGCGCCTCCTGAT
>JBDRBC010000367.1:0-3900 GCA_043823125.1 bacterium
GCTCCTCGGCCAGGGCCGCCAGACGGCACAGGGCCGGTGAACAGATAAAAAAAGCGACCGCCAGGACGACCTGAAGGGCAGGTCTGATCCGCATGTTCGTCTCCTTGTCTCTGGTCCAGATGGTCGTGTTTGGTTCATTACTCCATCTGGTCCGTGTCGTGAACCGAACGAGGTGTCCGAACGTGGTGTCCGAACGTGGTGTCCAAACGCGGTGTCCGGCAGCCTACCACGACACGACCGAGTTCTCCATACTGGAAACCGGCAGCGGCCAGGGAAAGCGGCAGCTCACTCGCCGCCCTCCGATGTCGTGGTGTCCTGCAGATACCAGTGACACCCGATGGCGTAACTGGCGAAACTGGCCCAGACCCCGTATTCCTCGGCGCCGAAGAAGCTGTAACTGGTGCGGGGACAGATGGCCAGCCGGTCGTTCAATCGCCACTCGTATCCGGCCGCGAACAGGAATCCGAATCCGTAGTCGTGACCGGACTCGTGGATGCCGCGTTCGTAAAAATCGACCTGGGCCACACCGACGCCGGGGCCGCCACGCACAAAAAAACCACCGCCTCCCAGGTACCAGGTCAACGGCAGGGTGAGCAGCGAGAAGTTCAAGCGGGCCCGGCCCAGTCCCTCGTCGGCTCGTTGGCTCCAGAAAGCGAATTCACCGCCGGCGCTCAGTTCGGGCAACAGCGAGTAGTCACCCATCAGGCTCAGACTGGCCCCGCGTTCCTGGGCGATGGGAATGGCCTCGTGCTCCACGCCCTCCACCGCGAGGGCTTCGTTCCGGTCCATGGCGCCGGGCCCCAGACCGAGGGAGAAACCCAGGGACCATCCTTCACGCGGTGTGGCGTCTGTCGCCGCGTGACCGGACGTGGCCAGCAGGACGGCCAGAACCGCAAGACCGTGACGTAAGCCAGTGATATTCATCCTCGCTCCCGTAGCGGAGGAATCGAGTGAGTGTCAGAATGCACCGTTGATGTACCGTCGGAGACGGCCTCGCCATCCGACCACAGGGGGGAGAAGTTTACCACGGAATCAATGGACTGACCACCCCGCTCTGCCGGTGTGGGCACCGGCCGCGCCCAGGGACCTCCCGGCGTGAGGGCGGCGGTTGCTTGCCGCCGGGAAGATCTGGTACGATTCTGGAGACGGAACGGCGGCATTTCAAGGCAGGTCTTTTCAGCCATGCAGGTTGGTATGACTCGACAATCGTTTCGGCAATCCTGGTTTCTGGTGATGTGTGTGGTGCTTGTTTTCGGCGGTGGTGTTCTGCGGTTCGATGTGGAGGTGGCCGTGGCGATGGAACCTCTGCGACGGGTCATCCTCATCTCTTGCGACACCCTTGCCGCCCAGCATCTGCAGGCCTATGGTTCCGAGACCGCCACTACCTTCACCTTCGATGGGCTGGCTGCCGATGGCGTGCTGTTTCGGCACTGTCTGACCCCGCAGGGCTGGACCCTGTCCGCCCATATCTCCGTGCTCACCGGTCTGAATCCGGGGGTGCATCGGGTCGGCAAATACCAGGGACTTTCCCCCGCCATCCCGCTCGTGACGGAACTCCTGCAACGCGACCGGTTCCGGACCGCTTTTTTCGCCACCGCCAACGAGTGGCTCCGGCCACGTTATGGTTTCGATCGCGGCAGCGACCACTACCGGATGTTCCGGCTTCAGGATCCCGTGGTCCAGCAAGCCACGGCCTGGGTCGACAGCAATCTGGGGCAGGGCGGCGTGGACGCGGATCCGCCAGCATTTTTCCTGTTCTTCCATTTCATGGATGTCCACAGCCGGCCGTACAAATACGATTTTCCGTATCTGCCGCTCCAGCCCGAGGCGTGGTCCCTGTGTGATTTCGCCTCGGTGGCCACCGGGAAGCAGTTCCTGCCGGTGCAGAAGGACGACCTGTTCGGTGAGATCCGCAACTGGAACTTGGCGGCCTACGCCTCCCCGTTTCTGAACTGTAGTTACAACGCCTGCATCAGCGCCTGGGACAACTTCCAGCTCCGCGAACTACTGGCGTCTCTCCAACAAAGCGGCCATTTGACGGATACGCTGGTCATCATCACCTCCGATCACGGCGAGGAGTTCGGTGAGCACGGCGGCTACTATCACGACTCGCCGTACGGTGAGGTGCGCGAGGTACCGCTACTCTTGCTCTGGCCCGGTCGCCTGCCGGCGGGCCAGGTGGTGGAGGCGCGGGTTTCGCTGTGCGACCTCGCACCCACCATCCTCGAACTGGCGCAGCTGCCGACGTTGTCCCCCTGTCAGGGGCGGAGTCTGGTCCCTCTGTTGACCGATCCGGCAGCGTCGTTTCCCCAGCGGGATTTTCTCATCGACGGCAATCGTCGCGGCTGGGGGCTGTACCGCGCCGCCCTGGTGGCGCCCGCGCGGGATCGGTGGTGGTCCCTCATCGTCCAGACCGATACCACCGGTACCACGGGCACCTACCTGCCGGAACGGATCGACTACGTCCAGGCACTCCACGATCTGACCGCCGATCCTTTTGAACGTCTCGATATCCAGGCCAAGTATCCGGATCTCGTGGCGGAATTGAGCGAACGGCTGGAGCGGCGACTGGCGGAGGATGCGGCTTTGGCGCGGGAACTCGGCAGCGGGCGTCCGGAGACCGAGGTGGAGATCTCCGACGAGGCGGCACGCCAGCTTCGCTCTCTGGGCTACTGATCCGTTACTGATCCGTTACTGATCCGGCACTGATCCCATGTGGCCGCTGGGTCGTGTCACGATCCCACAGCCAGTCGCTGCCACAGGATGACCACCCCGATGAGCACCAGGCAGATACTGACCAGACGCCGAAAGGTGGTTTCCGCCAGTTGCAGGTGGATCCGGTTGCCCAGCCAGGCGCCCAGCAGCACCGCCGGCATCACGGCCAGAGCCGACCAGAGTCGTGGCGTGGTGATCGGTCCCGCCACCCCGTAGCACGGCAACCGCACTAGTCCCACCAGCAGGAAGATGGCCATGAGGTTGCCCCGGAAGACCGCCTTTTCCAACCCGCCGAGCTGGTAGTAAAAGATGAGCGGCGGTCCGCCGGTGCCGAACAGCCCCGACAGTAAACCCGAGATCAAGCCCACCGGTGGACCGCTCCAGGCTGGCCAGGAAACGTTGCGCCGGGCGGGGACCAGGAGGAAGGCGCTGCCGGCCACCACCAGAAAGCAGCCCAGCACCACCAGGATGATGGTCGGTTCCTTGACCTGGAGGAGCCGGGTGCCCAGCGGCACCCCCACCGCGATACCCAGGCAGATGGTCGCAATGCCGCGCCAGGTCACCCGATGCCGTGATCGAAACACGACATACAGCTCGGGCAAGACGTTGATGAGCAGCAACAGGACCACCACGTCCTGTATCTCGGGCAGGATCACGGCCAGGGCGCCCACGGCGATGAGGCCGGCGCCGAATCCGAACATGACGTAGACGGCCTCGGCTACGAGCAGGACCGCCGACACCATCAGATACCGGGGCAGACTGCTGAAGACAGTTTCGATGCCGTCCATACCACTCGTTTCGCCGGGAACTGTCCGGAGATCCCTCCGCGTGGGTCAGGGGATGGTAGAGACAACCGGCGCTCCGGTCAACGCCTGCCGACGCCCCCTGCTTTTTCCTGGCGAACCGTTCCGGGAGCGACGATGGTTCCGCCATGGACCGCACCCTCTTTTCGCCTGTATTGCTGCGCCGAATACTCGGTGTGGACGAGCTGCTTCCCAGCGAGTCCTACACCCTGCCAAGATTCCTGCTGGGCATGGTTTTCCAGGGTGTCTGGTGGGCCGGGGATCTGCTGGTCCCGTTCGTGCTGGCCAAGCGTATGGCGGCTTCGGGCGGTCTCATCACCCTCGCCGTCACCAAGGATTTCGGCGGCATGCTACTCGCCGTCTACTGGGGCTATCTTCTGAC
>JBDRBC010000368.1:0-3255 GCA_043823125.1 bacterium
GGTATGGAGGGAATTTACGCATTGGACGCAGGAACGTCAAGAGGAAAGGTCATCGGAGGGGGAGATCCCTATAGCGAACATCCCCTTCCTCTTGGTTCCTGAGGAAGGGGATGTTGGGGAGGGTGGGGAGGATGGGAGGGTTGGATGGCCTATACGGACTGGCTGAATCCATAGGATCGCGGTTCCTTGTTCGCAGGGAATCGGTTGCCCGAGTTTGGGATCTACTGGACGGCACTTGAGAGGCGTCGGTTGTTCCAGTAGCTCATCCACTCGCCGTTGAGAAAGACCGTGGCCACGTCGCTGTAGCCGAAGGAGAACTGGCGCATCTCGTCTCGCTCCGCTTCCAGATGAATCCGCGCGAAGATCACGTCGGGGCCGCTCGTGGCGTTGCGGCGCACGTGTCGGCAGAAATCGAGCAGGCCGTTGGGTTCGGTGGCCGCGGTTTGCCACTGGATCTCCGCCAGAAGTTCCTGATCGGGATAGTAACGGCGCGATACGGCCACGGCCTTGAACGGCTGCGAGATCTCCCACTCGGTGATCAGCCCCCGCGGCGGCACCGGCAACGCCGGCGGTTCGAACTCCAGATCGTCGGTCTTGACCACCTGGAAGTTGGAGAAGTAGACCGAACCGTTCCGTTGCGACTTGACCCCGATGGCCCCCGCCACGGGAGTCTGTTTCAGTTCGGGGACAACCAGCGCCGGTTCCTCGCTGTCGTTGACGAACACCCGGGCCTGACTGTCGAGGATCTCCAGCTTGATATGGATCCATTCGTCGCGCGGGATTTCCAGGGCGGCGTTGAACCCGTCACCGTTGTACAGTTGCCAGCCCGAGACGCCGGAGAACACCGGCGTGTACTGCATGGCGTCGGGACGATTGCTGACATGGGGGCGGATGTAGAATTCCTCGTATTCGAGCTGAGAAACCGCCCGGAAGGTGATACCGGGATAACTCCGGGAACCGTCCACGGTCACGTCGTACTCGATGATCCCGTTGGTGAACTGGATGTTGGGCAGGTAAGCCGATCCGTTCAGGCAGGTGCGGCCCAGATGTTCGACCACCTCGCCGTTGTACTTCAGCCACCGATCCGACGCGAAATCGATGACCTCGGCCGACGCCGGCAGGCAGACGGCCAGCAGCAGGCCCACACAGAGCCCGGGCGTCACGGCCCGGCAGATTGTCCCTTGTATTCGCACGGTTTTCTCCTTGCTCGAGAAGCCGGGACCGACCGGACTCCGTCCGTCACCGGAGGACTTTGTCCTCGGCGAAGTGGGTGCGCTCCGGTCGGCGCCACCAATGTACGACATACCGCCGGAGGAGTTATGAAACCTGCCTAATGTTTTCCTAATCTTCACGTAACATTCAAGATCCAAGGTCGTAAGTGCAGCAATATGTTTGACCAAGAAATGAAATTTCCGCACGAAACCTCACCCGACGAACTCATCGAGCTGGCCGGCGCCTGGCGAATCCACCCAGATGAAAACCGGATCTGCTGCGACAAGGGGGATTATCGGATCCCCGCCAAGTTCATGGAAGTCCTGATCTGCCTTATCGATCACCCGGGCGTGGTGAGCCGCCAGACGATGAAGGACACGGTCTGGCCCGACAGCATCGTGGTGGAAGAATCCCTGACCCGCGCCATCTCTGAACTGCGCAAGGTCTTCGGCGACGATCCGCGCGCCCCTCGGTTCATCGAAACCATCCCCAAGAAGGGATACCGGCTGCTCGCCGAGGTCCGTCGCGCTCGTCCGGTCCCGCCAGCCGGTGCGACCGGCAGTCGGCCGGCGTTCGTCACCAGGTCGAGGAGTCGGGAGACGACTTCCAGACCGCCGCCGCGTTGGCTCCGCTACGTCAAGATCGGGAGTCCCGTCATGGCCCTGCTGACCCTCATCGTGCTGGGACAGATTTCCGGCATGATCAGGTTCTCCTCCGCCCCCATTCCCCGGACGATGCACCTCACCAGCTTCCCGGGGCGAGAAAGCCACCCCGCCCTGTCTCCGGCAGGCGACCGGCTCGCTTTCGTCTGGGACGGCGGCCAGGACGGCAGCCAGGCGGTCTACGTCAAGGTCATCGGCACCGAGCAACCGCTTCGGTTGACCACCACCGAAGGTTGGTACTACCACCCGGCCTGGTCGCACGACTCCAGATATATCGCGTTTCTGCGGGTGACCGATGAGGAATCCGGCATCTTCATCGTGCCCGCCACTGGCGGCGCCGAGGAGAAGCTGGTGGACAGGCAGTTCGAGGAACCACCACTCAGCCCCGCCTTTTCACCGGACGGTCAGTGGCTGGCCTACTGCGCCCTGACCGAGGAGCAGGGAGCCTACGGGCTGCACCTGATGTCCCTCACCGACCGGCAGACCCGGCAACTCACCGCTCCGCCGGGACAACCACACTTCGATTTCCGTCCCCAGTTCTCGCCGGACGGCCACAAGGTCGCCTTCATCCGTTCCCGGTCCGACGGCATCACCATCTGCGCCATGCCGGCCGAGGGCGGCAAGACCCGGTCCATTCAGCTCGGGGACCGCATCCTGGGGGATTTCACCTGGGCTCCGGATGGGGATGCCATCATCTTCTCGGCCAGTGACGGCCTGTGGCGAGCGGAATTGCACGGCGGCGAACCGCGGTTGGTGGCGGCGAGCAACAGCCCCATCACCTCCCTCGCCCTGGCCCGGGACGCGCCGCTGCTGGCCTACACCGCCGCCGAGGTGGAAATCGACATCTGGAAGTTTTCCCGTCAACAGACCAGCGAAACGGTATCGCCGCTCAGTGAGATCATCACCTCGTCACGGTACGACGCCCATCCCACCGTTTCCCACGACGGGTCTCGGATCGCCTTCATCTCCAACCGGACCGGCAAATCCGAACTGTGGCTGGCCGACATCGACGGCACCAATCCCCGGCAATTGACGGACCTGTGCAGCTCCGTGGTGCGGGATCCCGCCTGGTCGCCCGATGACCGGCGGATCGCGTTCATCGCCACCCTGGATGGGCACATCAAGATCTGCGTGCTGGAGCTGGCCACGACGGATTTCCAGATCCTGTCACCCACCGACCATCACGAGTACTCTCCGAGCTGGTCCGCCGACGGCGATTGGATCTACTTCGTCAGCCGGCAATCTGGGAATCCCCAGGTGTGGAAGCGGCCATTGACGGGCGGCGAGGCGGTTCAGATCACCCGGAATGGCGGCATCCGGGCTCAGGAAGCTCCCGATGGGAGTCGCGTCTATTTCTCCCGGGATGAGGACGATTCGGGTG
>JBDRBC010000369.1:0-13157 GCA_043823125.1 bacterium
CTTCTCCCATCCGGACTGTCACCGTCGGCCCCGGAATTTCACCGGATCAGCCCCGTGGGTTTGCCACGGGGGTCGCGGGCTTTCACCGCCGGTGGGGAATTGCACCCCGCCCCGAAGTTGTGACCGAATATTTCAGGCAAAGCCATTGTTTTCAGAGCTAAAACGTAATCGTCCTTAGCGGATTGTCAAGGTTGCGGCGACCGTGGTGAGTTGGTGGTGCAAACCACTCCTTGCCCTCGTTGACTCCCAGGGATATCGTGTCGTTCCATGGGTAAGAAACGGAACAAGCTCCGCAGGGGCCGGCGCGCCGCCGAACGGGTGATGCAAATCCTCGATCGGGTGGCCCGCAAGGCGGGTGGGCGTCTGGGTTCCCGACGCCGCGCCGCGCAGGGCGGCTCGAGTCGGGAAGTCACCCGCCGGCGTTCAGGACGTCGATCCAGCAACGGCACGGACCACACCACCGAACGCGAGGCGGTCCGGTACCTCACCATCATCGGCAACGAAGCCCTCTTCGCCGAAAAAGCCACCATCGATTTCGAGCATCTGAGGCAGTTGCCGTTCGCGGCCTCCCCCACCGCGCTGCAGCTCCTGCTGCCGCAATCGGTGCTCGGGCGGGCCCAGAACGGCCACGGCTGGTTCGCCGACGAGTACGGCACGCCGCTCATCTTCCGCGACGCGACCTTCGACCGGATCCTCACCGTGCTGGAGCGAACCTGGCCCGACCTGCATAGCAATCAGGTGCGGCAGGGACGGTCGCGTCTGGTGGAGCATATCTGCGATATGGTGCTCTCCCAGCTCGACCAGCCGCGACTGACTCTGGACGGACCGGATGGGCCGCCGTTCGGGATCCAGTTCCTGGCCGGACGCGAGGTGGAAACAAAACCGTTCCTGCAGGGGATGGTGCTGGCCGGCTGCATGGACGACCTGCGGCAGCGGGAGATGGCGCTGGCCTGGCACCGGCGCACGTTCGCCGGCGCCCCGTACGAGCTGGGCGGTGGCGAGATCCGGGTGGTGGACGCGGAGCGGATGCTACGAACCGGCATCGTCGATCCGGGGCGGGTGCCGTTCGGCGACGAGGAGATCCAGACCCTGGAGCAGCTCGGGGTCCTGCAACCGGACGACGCCGACCGGCTGTGGACATATCCACAGTACGACCAGGCGTATTTCCGCCGCCGGGCGGGCGAAGGTGTCTGTGACGACCTGGCCCTGATTTACGTCGGTGCCCGCTTCGGCTTCGCTGCGATGCTCGGCGCGTTTCTCATGGACGCCATCGACACCTATGACAAGTACCTCTGGGAATTCCGTTCTGGCGGTATGGACAGTTATCTCACCGCTCGGATCCAGCAGCACTTCCAGTCCCGGACGGGAGAAACGCTGGTGAGCGGCGAGGCGATCCTGGACCTGATCCATTTCGCCGCCAAGAACAACCACCCGAATTGCTTCCTCAGCTCCTCACACCGGCGTCTGATCCAGACCGAGCGCAAGGCCGCCCAGCCCACCGTGCTGCATCACTGGCGGTATCTGGCGGGAGAATCACTGGCGGAGATAGAACTCGGATTCGCGAGGATGCCGGCGCGGGATTTCTACGACATCGCGACGGCGCGATTGCTGGCGGTGGGATTCGAAGTGCCGACGGCACGGTTCGGCGTGTCTTGAAACAACTGCCGGAATCACAGCTCGATGAACTGCTTGGGCGCTGAACTGGTGGCCGGCGTCCAGACCGTGGCCAGTCCGTCTGCCAGGCGAAACACGGCGGCCTTCGCCAGCGCTTCCTCACCTGAAGATTTGATCCAGGGCAACTCGGCGAGTAGTTCGTGTTTGAGCTGCTCGTCGGCGATCTCGGTCACTGTGCCAGCGACCCGGATCTGCACCATGTTGTCCAGGTCCAGGAAACAGAGTTCCACCCGGGGGTGGCTCGTGAGCTGCTGGTAGACGTCTTTTTCCTTGAAGGTACTGAAGTAGAGACCGGTCTCATCCGCCCGGATACAGGCGAAGGTACGGACCCTCGGCTGATCGCCATCCAGGGTCGCCAGGGCGAACAGCTGCTGTTCGGCGACGGCCTCGAGAATACCTGCCTGGTTCGTGTAATCAGCAGTGGCGGCCGGCTCGGCCAGGGCGGCGGCGACGAGGTTCTCGGGCTCGTCGGAGAGGGAACTCACCCCGAACGTCCACACCGCCAGCAAGCAGATGATCAGACCGGTAAACAGGGGGATACGATATGGGTCACGCAATGCAGCTCCTCCTAGCGGATCGTCGCTACGGCACCGAGGTCTGCAATCCGTGCAGTGGTCTGGCGGGTCCATCGCCGGCAAGGTCGCCGTGATAAATATCCGGAGATCCCATCATCCGGAGCGAACATTCTCCTCCAGACCGATGAAGGCGTCAATACAATCTCTTCCCTCGAGACAGGAATACGATCGGGAGGGGAGCAGGTAGCTAACTGGATCAATCCAGGCAGACCAGGCAACCCAGCGTGATGGAGATCAAGAAAGCGATTCGAAGTGGAATTGTGTAGTGGTAGAACAGACGCCCGACCTGGCCTTCCTGCCGGCGCGTCAGTTCCTCGTACTGGATCAGGTAACGCGGGCCGGCCGGCCCCGGCCAGTAGTAACGGGCCCGGACTCCCTGCCGGTCGAGATACCCGAGTATCAACGGGATGGTCACCGCGATCCAGATCACACAGATTCCCGAGGTGTAGAGTAATAGATTCATGCCCTCCCCCCCGGGTTTTTCCCGAGGCACGACAGAATAAGAAAACGGAATATTATCGTTGGGCGCCAGTCTGGATTTAACGCCGCTTCTTGTCCTTCAGCACTGATTTGACGAACCGCCCGAACGCCCGATCCTGCCGCCGCTTTTCGAGATACGAAAGCTGATGATACGCCGATTCCCGGGCCAGTTTCAGGTAGCTCAGATATCGTTCTTCGCCGAGTTGACCACCGGCCACCGCCGCGAGCACCTGGCAGCCGTTCTCGTTGGTATGAGTACAATCCTTGAAGCGACAGTCCTGGGCCAGCGCCGTGATGTCCGCAAAACTGTCGTCGATACCGCTCTCGGCTCCGATGCTGGCGAGTTCACGCATGCCGGGGGTATCGATCATCATGGCGCCGTCAGCGAGGACGACGAGCTGACGACGGGTGGTGGTGTGCCGCCCCTTGCCGTCGTGTTCCCGGACCGCGCCGGTCAGGAACGCCTCCTTGCCGGCCAGGTGATTCAAGAGGGTGGTCTTGCCCACGCCGGATGATCCCAGCAGACAGTAGGTCCTGCCGGGTTGCAAGAGCTCTCGCACCTGGTCGAGCCCGACGCCGGTCTCGTTGCTCAGCACCAGCGGTTCGGTCTCGATACCCGCCTCGTGAATACTCGTTCGTAGCTGCGCCAGTTCGGCTGCGTCGACCAGGTCGCTCTTGCTGAGCAGGATCGCCGGTTCGATGCTCCCCTCGTTGATCATGACCAGGTACCGTTCGAGCCTCCGGACACTGAAATCCGCATCACACGCCTGCACCACGAACGCCAGGTCGAGGTTCGCCGCGATCAACTGAAACGCCACCCGCTTGCCCGCGGTCTTGCGACACAGCACGGTTCGTCGCGGCAGCAGCGACTGGACGATGGCCAGACTGTTGGTGTTGTGGTACTGCACCAGGACAAAATCGCCGACGGCGGGAAAATCGAGGGGGGATTCGGCGCCGAACCTGAGGCGACCAGTAATCTCGGCCGGGACCTCGCCGTGTTCCCCCAGCACGAGGTAACGTTCCCGATCCACCGCCGAGATCCGGGCCACTTCGAAATCCGAATCAGGTAATTTCGCGCGCTGAGCGACAAACCACTCGTCGAATCCGATGTCATGAAGATTCATGGTGAGCATCCAAACAAGTCGTTAGAATTGGCCGGTATTCAGCAAAACGAGGGTACACGCCTCTTCGCTGGCGATGCCGTGCTCAATCAATGTCATTTTCAACGCCGGGTTCTCCGCCCCCGGATTGAACACGACGCGACCGGGCCGGAGCCGCAGGATGTCGTCCGCCAGTTTCGACGAGATGGATTCCGAGACATACATGGTGAGGGTATCAATTGGTTCGGTAATATCCGACAGTCGAGGGGTGGCCGGCAGTCCGGCGATGGTGTCGACTGCCGGGTGTACCGGAATGACCCGGTGTCCGTGCTCCAGTAACATCAACACGGCCTGATGGGAGGTCCGTTCCGGCTTGGGGCTCGCGCCGAGCACGGCAACGGTCTGCTTATCACCGGCCATTGTTTCCCTCCTCGTTATTCCCAGAGCGGTCTCACTCTTCAGCCGGTTCACCCTGCCAATCGGCAAAAAGGGCGTCCACGAACGACTCGGCATCGAACACGGCCAGGTCGTCCACGGTCTCGCCCATCCCGACATACCGCACCGGCAACCCCAGGGTCTCGGCGATGGCCACCACAATGCCGCCCTTGGCGGTACCGTCCAGCTTGGTCAAGATCAGGCCCTCCACCGGGATCGTCTCGGCGAACATCTTGGCCTGGGCCAGACCGTTCTGCCCGGTGTTGGCGTCCACCACGAGCAGCGTCTCGGGTTCCTTGCCGGTCTGTTTTTCGATGACCCGCTCCATCTTGCCGAGCTCGGCCATCAGATTGGTCTTGGTGTGCAAGCGCCCGGCGGTATCGACGATGACCACGTCGTGACCACGCGCCTTGGCGGCCGAAATGGCGTCGTACACCACGGCGGCCGGATCGGCGCCCGCGGCCTGGCGCACACACGGAATTCCAGTCCGCTCGGCCCACACTTCGAGCTGTTCCACGGCCGCCGCGCGAAAGGTGTCGGCCGCCGCCAGCAGCACCGATTTTCCCTGCGACTTGTACAGAGCGCCGAGCTTGGCGATGCTGGTGGTCTTGCCGGTTCCGTTGACCCCCACCACTAAGATGACGTGCACGTCCGCCACTGCTACCGCTGGCGGTTCAGCCTGGGCCGGCGCCGCCGCCTTGCCGTCCTTGCCCTTGCCCTTTTTCTTATTCTTCTTCTTGCCGGGGCTACCGCTATCACCGGTCTCCCCCTCGCCCCAGGCCGGCGGTCGGATCTTGGGAGTGGCGCTGGTCAGGAGCTCCAGCACATCCTCACGAATGACGGCCAGAACCCCGTCCAGATTGGCCTCGCCGCCGGCCTCCTGCAACCGCTGCTCGATATGCTGGGTGATCTGCATACTCGATTTCACCCCCATATCGGCGCTGATGAGCAACTCTTCTATCTGGTCGAGAGTCTCCGGGTCGAGACGGATCCGCCCCTTGAAGATGTTACTCAGGCGTCCGACGAAACTGTCACGGGTTTTGGCCAATCCCTTGCGGAATCGATCGAAGGCCGACTTGATCACTGTTCCGCCTCCAACTCCAGATGATCGCGCTGTGAGCTGTCTTCTGCTGCTGCGGAATCCGGTTCCTGATCGGTGGTTTCAGCTTCCGTCTCGTCGCTCGCCTCGGCTTCTGTCTCGTCGGTTATCTCGATCACGGCTTCAGCGGCGTCCGTGATTATCTCCTCGTCGACCGGGTCCGTCGGTTCGCTTGCCGGCTCGTCTTCCGCCACTTCCGACAGATCGGCTGCGGGTTCGTCGTCGATCATCATGAACCCCAGGGCCGGCCCTTCGCTGTCCGGCTCGAGGACAGCATCAGCCGCACTGTCCCCGTTGGCCGAGTGGTCACGTCCGGCCAGGGAGATCCGCATGCCGGGCACGTCGTCGTCGTCATCGGCCAGGATGGCCTTGACGCTCTCGTGCCTGTCCACCTCGCGGCGACGGTGGGCGATGGCCTGACTCAGCTCGGCGTCGGACTGGGTCTCCGCCACGTCGTGGAAGCTGACCGAGACGATACTGCTGACACCGCGCTGCAGCATGGTCACGCCGTACAGGTGATTGGCTGTCTCCATGGTCAATTTGTTGTGGGTCACCACGAGGAACTGGGTATTACGCGAGAACTCGCGCAGCATCCGGACGAAGCGCTGGATGTTGGCGTCGTCCAGCGGCGCATCCACCTCGTCGAGCATGCAGAACGGCGACGGCTTCACCAGGTAGACGGCGAACAGCAGCGACAGCGCCGTGAGACACCGCTCACCACCGGACAGCAGGCTGACGTGATTGACCACCTTGCCGCTCGGCTGGGCGAGGATGTGGATGTTACTCTCCAGCGGATCGTCGGTGCGGATGAGCTGCAGGTCGGCATGGCCACCCTCGAACAACACCTGGAAGACGGAGATGAAGTTGCGGCGCACATCCTCGAAGGTGTCCATGAACATCTTCTTGGCGGTGCGGTTGATGCGCCCGATGGCGGTGGACAGATCCACCCGCGCCTTCTCCACGTCCTCCCGCTGTCCCTCCAGGAACAGCAGTCGCTCGTTCTTGGACTCGTACTCCTCCAGCGCCAGGTGATTGATGGGACCGAGTGACGATAGCTGGTCCCGGTTGGTCTGCAGCAGCTCCACTGCCTGCTCGAGCTGAAAGACGTCACCGTCCCGCTCGAGCTGCCGGGGCAGGTTTTCCGGATCGAAGGAACGGACCAGCTCCCGGAATTCCCCCTTGTATTGCTCCGCGATCCGTTCGGCCAGATTCTTGCGCTGAATGTCGAGGGTGGCGATGCGGGTTTCGATGGCGTGCATCTCTTCCCGGCATTCCCTTTGCTTGTCCTCGATCTCCTTGGCCCGGTCGTGCCAGCCGGCGGTCTCCTCGTGCAGCATCTGGATGGCGTCGGCCGCGGCGCGCACGATCTTCCGCCGTCGCTCTCGCTCCTCGAACGCCTCCATGAGCTGTTCTTTACGACTGGTCAGATCGCCGGCCAGCGACTCCCGTTCGGATCGGCCGGAGTCGATCTCCTCACGCAGCCGTTCCTGCAGGGAGGCCAGTTCCGAAACCTTTTCGCGCAGGTGGTTCAGACTGCTCTCGGTCTCTCGGTTCTCGCCCTCGCGCCGCTGGATGATGAGCCGCAGCTCCTCCACCTCGCTCCGGCTGATATCCCGTTTCTGCTCTGCCTCCTCCACGAGCTGCCGCAGCTCGTCGCGACGGGTGGTGCTGTCGCTCCGTTGTTTGCCGCTCTCGGCGAGTTGCCCGCGCAGACCGGTCTCCTCGCTGACCAGCCGTTCCAGCATGCTGTTGATGGCCGAGGCTTCCTGGGCGAGTTCACTCTGCCGGCGGGTGGCCGAGGCCTGGTTGCTCTGGGCAGTGGCGATCTCGGTGTGGAGCTGCTTGAAGTCCTCGTCCAGGATCTCCAGCTCCGCCTTGCGCAACTGGAACTGCTCGCGACTCTCCTCCCGGCGCGAGCGGTTCTGGTTCTGCCGCTGCCGCCAGTTTTCGAGCTTGTGATCCAGCTCGTCGATCTCGTGCTGGAGCTTGTCGAGTTTCTCGCTCCGTCCCAGCAGACTGACCGTTTCGCTCCGGCCGTAGCCGCCGCGGACCACGCCGTCGCTGGTGACGAGCAGGCCGGATCGCGACAGACAGATGACAGTGGTCGGGCTGCGATGGGAAGCGGCTGCGGTCACGGCCTGGTCATCCGTGTCGAAGACCCAGGTGGTGGTCAACATCCGCTGCAGATACGGTGCGTCGAGGCCGTCGCCGGTGACGAGTTCACGCGCCGGTGTCCCGCCGGACGGGACGGTCAGATCGGGTTTGGCGCCGGCATCGGGCCAGCTGCCACAGAGAAAACTGGCCTGACCGATCTCCCCCTGGCGCAGTTCGTCCACCAGGGAAACGGCGGTGGTGTGATCGTCCACCACCACGGCGTCGAGCAGCTCGGCCAGCAAGGTCTCGAAGGCCGCCGTGTAACGGTCGTCCACTTGGATGCGGTCCGCCATGCTGCCGAGGATCCGCTCCTCGCCAGCATGGTCCTGGAGCACCTTGCGGGCGCCTTGCCCGTATCCTTCGTACTCATCCTTCATCTTCTGCAGGAGTTCTTGTCGCGAGTGCAGCGCCTCCCGCCGGGCCATGCGGGTGGCGAGGCCTTCCTGGATCTCGGTGCCGGCGGCTTCCAGATCGCCGGCTTCCCGTTCCAGTCGCGCCAGCTCCGACAGCAGCTCGCGCCGCTTGGTACCGAGGCGTTCGCGGGTCTCCTCGTGTTCGCCCAGGCGAACCGTGGCTTCCTCGAGCGTGGTGGTGAGGTCTTCCTTCTCCCGCGCCAGATCCTGCAACCGCTCCTGCCGGTTCTCTTGCTTGACCTGCAGCTCTCGCAAATGGCTATGGAACTCGGCGTTGGTTTCGATGAACTCCAGGTTGAGCTGGATGGCCTGTTCGAGGGCGCCGCGATCCTGGGACAGCCGCATCTCCAGCAGCGCGTTGTCCTCGCTCCGCTGATCCAGTTCCTGGCGCGCCGCGGTCAGATCCCGATCCACCTCGGTGAGATGGTCGCCGAGCTGGCTGATCCGTTCCCGGACCTCCACCTGCCTTTGTCCGGCCGCCTCGATTTCATGTTCGTTCTTGGCGAAGCGCGCTTCGTACTCCTCGATGCGATGCTCCAGGAGAAACACCTGCCGCTCGGCCTCCTGCAGCTCTTCCTCGTACGACTGCAGCGCCTCTTCCAGGTGCCGCCGCTCGGATTCCCGTTCGTCCACCGTGGGGCGGGTCGCCTCGATCCTGGCTCGCAGTTCCGCCAGCTCGCCCGTCTCGCTCTCGGCGAGAGTGGTCAGCTCCTGCAATTTCTCGCCGCCGGCGGACTCTTCTTTATCCATCTCCCGGGACTTGCGGCCGGCCACCAGCAGGTCGAGGGCACGGATCTGCTGGAACAGCTTCTGATGCCGTCGCGCCTTGCCCACCTGGTACTTGAGAGAGCGAACTTCCCTGCCGATCTCCTCGATGATGTCGTTCAGGCGCACCAGATCCTGCTCGGTGCGGGCCAGCTTCCGCTGGGTCTCCCGCCGCCGCGCCTTGTACTTGGTGATCCCCGAACCCTCCTCGATGAGCCGCCGCAACTCCTGGGTATTCTCGTTGAGGACCTGGTTGATCATGGCGTGCTCGATGATGGAGTACGAGGTGTTGTTCACGCCGCTGTCATACAACATGTCACGCAGATCCTTGAGCCGGCACATGGAGCCGTTGAGGAAATACTCGCTGCTGCCCTCGCGGGTCACCCGCCGCTTGATGGCCACCTCGTCGAACTCGATGTTCAGACCTCGATCTTCGTTGTTGAAGGTCAGGGTGACCTCGGCCAACCCCACCGGTTTCCTCTTGGTGGTCCCCTTGAAGATGACGTCGTCCATCCGATCGCCGCGGAGCTGCTTGGGCGACTGCTCGCCCAGCACCCAGCGTACGGCATCGACGATGTTGGACTTGCCACAGCCGTTGGGTCCGAGGATGGCGGTGATCCCCTGGTCGAAGGAGAGATTGGTGCGATCCACGAAAGACTTGAAGCCCTGCAATTCGATTCGTTTCAATTTCACTGATTCAGACCTTCCGCTGCATACGCTGTCGGTTCAGACCGGTTGTTGCGCGGTACTCACAGTATCGGATCACGCCAGCGCGAAAAAACGTCGGCCTAGAACGGTTTGGCCATGGCCCACTGCTCGCCGGTTCGCTCCAGCAGATCGGGTATCGCCTCCTGCGCCGATCGCTGATCGGGGAAACTGCCGACGTACACCCGATACCAGCGCCCCTTCCCGGGAACCTCCCTGAGCCGCCAGGCCGCCGGCAGCTCGAACCGGGCCAATTGTCTCACCATCTTCTCGGCGGACGCTTCACTGGACACCGAATACAGGTGTAGTGCCCAGCCAGCCTGCCCCACCGGAACGGAATACGGATCCGGCGCGGACGTTGTCGCCGCGTCACCGGCTGACCCGGTTGCCTGGTCCTGAGCAGGGGGAACCGCATCGGGTCGTTCCATCGTGTCCACCGTTTCTGGGTCGGTCTCCGTCTGACCCGCCGGGACAGGTTGCCCCGTGGTGGGAGTCGATGCCTCGAGGTCCGTCGCACCGGTGGCCGGGGAACCGGGCAGTTGGCCGCTATCGGCCTCGGGCTGTGGTTCCACGGGCTGGTTCCCGGTGGACTGGCTAATATCCGTCGTGGCCGGCTGCTGGGCAAGTTCGGGTTGCCGGGTACCGCCCTCCTGGCGTGAACTGGCGATCCAGAGTAGCCCGATGGCCAT
Organism: bacterium; assembly: GCA_043823125.1. GTDB lineage: Bacteria > Krumholzibacteriota > Krumholzibacteriia > LZORAL124-64-63 > LZORAL124-64-63 > JBDRBC01. The sequence goes on from JBDRBC010000369.1 coordinate 10,090, forward strand.
CACGACCACGGCCAGCACCAGTGACGTCCGGACCAGGATCGGCAAGAGTCGCGGCCGGGTGGTGGCTGGTTCCTCTGCATATTCCTCGGGGTCGTAGGGACCCATCCCGGCGCTGATCGGTTCGTATTCCGGCTCGAATTCAGGCGCGGGTGGGGTGACTGTTTCGGCCACCGGTTCATACCCGGGCTCGGGGTCGGGTTCCGGCACCGGTTCAGGATCCGGTTCGGGCGCCGGGTCGGACTCGAGACCGGATTCGAAATCGGAATCCAGCTCGGGTTCGCCGGGAGGTTCGACTGCTGGTTCCGCAGCGAAATCGGCCGCCGGTTCCGGCTCGGGTTCGACTACTGGCGTGGAGTCGAAGCCTGGTTCCGGCTCGGGCGCTCCCATATCGACCGGCTCTGGTTCCGATCCAACGCCGGCCATATCCGCGGCCGGTAGTTCTGACCCCAGTTCATGGTCCGATTCACCCGCCCACCTGACCGGTAGGTCCGGTTCCAGCTCGGGTGAAACCGCCGGTTCAGCGTCCATCTCGCCGGCCGGAACGAGCCGATCGGTGAGAGCGTCGAGTTCCTGGTCGGACGCCACAAAGGTCCCGGTGGCGGCAACGCGGTCCGGCCCGTGCCACTCGTTGACGTCGACACCGAATCCTACCAGACCCAGAGGGGGGGTGTCGGCGGCCGCCAGCGCGGCGGCCAGGGCCTGGGTCTCGGCCACCGAACGGTCCAGACGATTCCAGCACAGAACGCCGGCATCCACTTCCTTGAGCCAGAGATCACCGAGTGGCCCCAGCGGCGCCACGATGAGCAGATCGTCCGTCTGCAACCGGAGACGAGAGGCCAGGAGTTTGGCCTCGGCCGGGAGCAGGTGCGTCGGGCAGAAGGAGCCGACGCCGATGAGCCGGCCAGCTTGCCTGTCCCAGGGTAGAGGGAAACAGCAGGAGGCGAGGGAGGCGCCGTACCGCAAGTAGTCGATCCAACCCTCGTCTTCATACCGCCCGGCCCAGCGAGTAAGATCCGGCTGCTCGTCATCCCCGTCGAGCAGCAACACCTTGCGGCCGCGATGGGATAGAGACCGGGCCACCGCCAGCGCGGTCACGATACGGGTCGATGTATTACCCACCTCGTCGAGAAAAATCCAGACCTTCGGCTCCGCCTCTCCACCCAGCACCTTCTCGACGAGACCGTCCAGACGCGCCTCGGCGGAGAAACGCATGGCCTCGTCCCAGAAGACACCGCCGTGCAGATCGAGCTCCTCCAGGATCAAACCGATGTCGTACAGTTGCACCCCGCCCATCCCGCTTTGCTCCTGCTCGCCCATGGTCTCCATCCCCCCGTCAATCGTGAGCTTGTTCGGCGTCCGTTCCTGTCCCCCAGATCCGCCGGAAAGCCGCGGCGATCAGCGGGATCTCCTCTTCGATCACACTGCGCAGATCCACCGACAGGCCATCCTGATTCATGCGGGTGACCAGCGCTGGGTCCCCCTGGCGCAAACGCGCGTGGTTTGTTTCCAGCACGCTTTTTGGTCCCTGCCACAACAACAAGACGGTGGGCAAGGAAGCGTTCGAGAAACTACCGCCACCCACACTCGATTCACCGGCCACGACGCTGCCTGACCAGTCGGCTGGTGCTGCCGACGCCAGTTCGGCCAGGAGCTGTTCGGCTCGGCGCTGCAGTTCCGCCACCGGGAGTGCAACCTGAATCAGGGTGGGCAGAGGCGGTACGTCCTCGGCTCCCAGGTACAAGGTCAGGACCGCATCGGCCGCCGCCATGGTGGTCTTGTCCACTCTAAAAGCCCTCCGCATGGGATGCCTGCGCAACGCAGCGATGAGATCGGCGCGTCCCAGTACAAAACCGGCCTGTCCGCCACCGAGCAGCTTGTCGCCGCTGCAGGTGACCAGATCCGGACCGGCAGCCAGGTCCTCGCTCAGGGTTGGCTCGTACGGCAGGCCCAGTTCCGTGTACGGGAACAGGGCGCCGCTACCGGCATCGTACAGCAGCGGGTGGCCGCCTTCCCGGGACAGTTCGGCCAGCTCGGGCAGAGCGACTTCCTCGGTGAAGCCGACCACGTCGAAGTTGCTGCGGTGGACCTTGAGCAACACCGCTCCCGGCGTCAACGCCTGGCGGTAGTCGTCCAGGCTGGTGCGGTTGGTGGTGCCGACCTCCACCAGCTCGCAGCCGGTCTCGGCCAGGATCTCGTGCATGCGGAACGATCCGCCGATGGCCACGGTCTCGCCCCGCGACAGCACCACCCGCCCCTTGCCGGCGACACATCGGACCGCCAGCCAGATGGCGGCGGCGTTGTTGTTGATGAGCAGGGCGTCCTCGGCGCCGGTGAGCAGGGCGATCTTCGCCTCCACCTTGCGCCCGCGATGCCCGCGGGTGCCGGCCTCGAGATCGAACTCCAAGTCGACATTGAACCGCGCGGCCTGCTCCATCCACTCCACTGCCAGGTCCGGATAGAGCGACCGGCCCAAGTTGGTGTGCACGATGACCCCGGTGCCGTTGGTCACCCGGCGCAGGGTCGGCCCGAGCAGCATCTCACGAAAGACCAGCACCCGATCCACAACGAGCTTCAGCAGCGCGTCCTTGGTCAAAGCGGCTGGATGCTTGTGTCGCTGCAATTCCTGGCGCAAATCGGCAATGACCTGCCGCACTACCCGGGTGATCCACGGACGCTGCCGGCCGGCGATCAACTTCTCGACGCGCGGCTCCTCGAGCACACTGGTCACCGAAGGGATTTCACGCAAAACGGACTGTGACATGCGACAGGCCCTCGCCGGTTCCGGAAAGAGTAAGGCAGTGGTGGGTTATCCGGAGTTTCCAACCGCTCTCCAAGTCGCAGAAAGGTACCAGAACTGGCCTGGGCTGTAAAGATGCGCTTATCCAGGCTGGACACCGTTTCGACGCCCCTTTAAGCTGCAGCGGGAAAGGATGGTGAACATGGAAGTTAGGCGTGGAAATCGGACAGTGGTCCCAGCAGCCATGTGTGGTCTCTTGCTGGCAGCCGCCTGCCTGGTCTCCTGCGGCAAAACCGCCCGGCCGCCGGTGACGGAAATCCCCGGGTATCTG
>JBDRBC010000370.1:0-2447 GCA_043823125.1 bacterium
ATGGCAACCGCCAATACGATGGACGTAAGTACCGCGCCGTTCGTATTTACGATAATGATGGGAGCCTCTGCTAGTTTCGCTACTCCCATCGGTTATCAGACCAACATGATGGTGTATGGGCCGGGAGGTTATAGGTTCAGCGACTTTCTGAAGATAGGCGTGCCGATGAATCTAATCATGTGGCTTGCAGCAAGCACCATGATACCAATGATATGGCCGTTCTAGAGAAAGACCGGGAACGAAATACTCGGCCCGAGCTACCGGAATACCCGTTTCGAGCTGTCTCTGGGAGATGAGGAATCGTTTAGCCGCAGGGCGGCCAGCGGTGACTGGCCTTATTTGTCGATCAGGAGGAGTCGCTTGGTCACGACCCTTTGCTGGCCGCCCCGGGCCGTTGATTCGGACAGGGGCGGCCTGCCTGTCCGGGCCATCCAGTTCCCCTGCAGGAGGCAATACAGGCCGGGCGCGGGAAACTGGGCCCCGCGGTTTCGCCTTCGTCCGAACGCCGGCACACCGTGCCGAAGCCGACACCGCCAAGAGCTTCTATCTCTTCAACATCGCTCGGGGAGCATAGCACCTTCGCCGCCGCCACAGGCTGTCTCGCGCCCTGATCGTCGATATCCCGCTCACTATGGCAACGGGGCGAATAGCGCTTTCTGCGAAATCGACGAGGTCCTGTACGTACCCCTTACGGTGAGGGTCTCCCAGGTGGGCAACGGCAATGAAGAGGGATACACGGTCTCAGATCATATCACAACTCGAGCGCCTGTACGGGATCAGTGGCAACGCTCCGGACGACCTGCCCGGGTCACGTCGTGTCCTCGCCGGCCAGCACCAATACTGGAATATCCAGTAGACACCCATGTCACCACGCCGTTGACGCGATCCGCATCGTGCCGTCGTTTATCGCTTATTATCGCGCTCCCCGACTGCTTCCGGGACTATCCGGGATGGCATGCATCTTGTTGTTCGCAAGTCGCCAGGGGATTCAGGGGAGCTGTCTCCAAGGAACCCTTTCGACTCCGGGAGCATCGTGATGGTCACCGAACATCAAACAAAGAAGAAGGAATCCAGCCCGGAGTCGGGCTCTAGCCTGCAGCCGACCTCATATACCTGGCTTGCCCGCAAGTTGATCATCTTCGTACTGCTCTGCGCTGTGTTACCCCTGCTGCTGCTTGGCTGGGGCATCAACATCCACTACACGAAGTTCGCCAAGGCGCGCATGACCGAATCCCTCGAAGAACAGATCGATCACCATCGCAGAACAATCGAACTCTTTCTCGAGGGCCGCAAGGCACAGCTGCAATTGCTGGCATCGACACACTCCCTCGCTTCCCTGGCGGATTCCGAGAATCTCGCGCACATTTTTCAGGCTGTAAACCAGGAGCAGTGGTCTATCACCGATCTCGGGGTCATCGCCGAGAACGGTGACCACCTCGCCTATGTCGGCCCCTTCAACCTGATGGGCAGGAATTACGCCGAGGCGTTCTGGTTCAAAGAGGTCATCCGCAAGGGGGTATACATCAGCGATATGTTCCTGGGGTTCCGTAACGAGCCCCACTTCGTCATCGCCGTATCCCGGACGGAGCAAGGCCGCAAGTGGATCCTCAGGGCGACCATCGACACCGAGTACTTCCGATCGCTAGTCGAAGAGGTCTGGATCGGCCAGACCGGAGAGGTCTATCTCCTGAACCGGCAGGGCGTCTTTCAGACCAGCCCACGGTTCCAGGGAGAGATCATGGGCGAAGCGGCGCTGGATATGCCACCAGAGCACGAGGGCACCGCGGTAGCCATTCTGCCCGCTACTAGAGACGCCCAGGGACGAAAGATCCCCAAGAAGGTCTACAGCCACACCTGGCTCGACGAACCCAGTTGGCTCCTAATGGTCAAACAGGACTACCAGGAAGCATTCAACGCGGTTTACCACGCCAACTGGGTTACCCTCGTCTTCATCCACTTGACCGCCCTGGCGATCATCGTTGTCGCCGTCGTCATCACCCGCCGCCTGATCGCCCTGATCCGCAAGCGCGATCGAGAGGCGCAGGAGCTAAACCGCCAGCTCATGCAGGCCGGCAAGCTGGCCGCCATCGGAGAGCTTTCCGCCGGGGTTGCCCACGAGATCAACAATCCGCTGGCCATCATCCTCACAGAAAGACAGCTGATCCTGGACAGTCTCGAGAGAGGATCAGCCAAGGATCCCGCTTTCGCTGAACAGCTGCAGGGGGCAATGGATCAGATTGATACCCAAATCGACCGATGCCAGCGCATTACTCAGAATCTGCTACGCTTCGCCCGGCGCACTGAATCTCAACTGGAGTGGGTGGACTTGAACCTGTTCCTGCTGGAGATTGTCGAACTCGTCGAGCGGAAGGCTCAATCCAGCGGCATCACCTTCACCCTCGACCTGGATCAGGAGCTACCGCGCCTGTTGTCGGACCCCTCGCAAC
>JBDRBC010000371.1:0-7040 GCA_043823125.1 bacterium
GTAGAGTACGTCCTGTCGATCCACCTGCAGGATGGTCGCCATCTGATCCCGGAACTTGCCCGACCAGTGGCCGAGGTCGGTGTCCTCCCCCACGCGCGAGCCGTAGGACGCCTCGTGGACCTCGTAGCCGGCGTCGGTCAACAACCGGCGCAGGCCACCTCCGTTGGGGTGGCTCTCGTAGATGCATGACTCACCGGATTCCGGCTCGCCACCCACCTGCTCCCCCTCGTCGGCCAGCAGCTGGCCGCCGCAGGAGTGGTGGATGAACAACAACCGGAACGGCCCGTCGGTCGTTGGAGCGGACGAATCCGCCGGGGTGGCTGCCATTTCCGTCACATCTCCTCCACTGGTGGTCCCCGGGTCGGCATGGCTCGATCCGGCGCTGCCCGCCGTCGGGACACAAACCGTCACGGCGACTCCGAGCGCCAGCAACAGGTTGAAAAATAATCTCATCCACTACACTCCGGGTAAGGCTCCACCGGGAGGCCGACCGATTCCGTAACTACTGAGCTGATTATCGCCCTTTCCTGTTTACCCTCAAGAATAAATCCGTAATATTGCCACAGGAAACGACGATCAAGAATCGTGGCCCGGCCTGAATACGATCGTGATGAAGGATTCGCGGCAGCGGCGCCCGTGGTGGCGCTTGTCGTCGTGCCGAACGGACAGGAGTGATCTCGTGCCGTATACGCTCAACCTGGGACCGGTTAAACTGGCGTGGGATTTCGATGCCGACAATCTCCACTGGCAGGAGTTCCTGGCCGGATACCGGAACTATCTCGACCACAGCAACGGCGACCTGACCCTCGCGGCCTCCGTGCTGGATGTCCTGGCTGATTCGCCGCGACCACGCTTGCCCAACTCCTTCATCCGCGAACGCAACATCGAGGGCGACCGGTTCGATCTCGGCGACGGGCTCATCACCGGTTCGCTGCCCCGGGACAACCGCTGCCACTGTGTGATCCATCCGGTCCTGCTGCACGGCAGCGGGTTGCGGGTCCTCGAGCAGTTCTTCTACCTCCTGTTCCATCACGTGACCCGCAGCAGCGGCCGGGAGCTGACCGCAGGGCCGTTTCTGCTGCACAGTTCGTCTGTCCTGCAGGCCGGCACGGTCAAGATCTTCTGCGGCCCCGCCGGCAGCGGCAAATCCACCGCGGCATCCCTTTCGTCGCCACGTGCGGTCTTGACCGATGAGTGCACGGTGTTGCAAGCGACAGGGGACGGCCTGGCGGCCACGGGCAGCCCCATCAACCCGTTCTGTCCGGAAAAGATACCCGGCCACGGACCGGTGGCCAGCCTGTATCTCTTGCGGCAAGCCGAACAGCATCGACTGGTGGAGCTGCCGCGTCAGGCAGCGGTGCCGAGGCTGGCGGCCGAGATCATCACGCCGGTGGGACTCACGGACCGGGTGGTGGCCAGGGGGCTGGTACGCGCCCTCGACCTCGCGTTGCTGCTGTACTCGCGCTGCCACGTGCAGGAGCTGCAATTCCGGCGCGATGCGGAATTCTGGCAATTACTCGACGATGCCGAGGTCACGAGCTGACAGCCGCAACCGCAGACCAGAGCATTCAGAACAGAAAGGGAAACGTGGCGAGTTCAACGATCTCAATCGACAGCGAACGCAAGGACCGGGAAGGCCTGTCCAGCCTCCGTCCGTATCTGTCGCTGCTCAAGGGGTCGTATCGTGACTTCTCCATGACCCTGGTCATCATGGCCATCTCCACCGGGGTGAGTTTGGCCATCCCCGTACATGCCGGCCGTTTCGTGGACGCCCTCGCCGAGGGCTTCGACTGGAGCCGGAACCTCCACTATCTCGGATTGCTTTGCGGTCTGCTCGTCTTGCAACTCGGCGGCACCTATCTCTATACCGTGATCTCGGCCCGGCTGGGGCTGAGCACCATCACCCGACTCCGCCGCCGGCTGTTCACCCATCTGCTCGAACTGCCCAGCCTGTTCTTCACCGGCCAGAAGGGCGGCGACCTTTCCGCGCGCATGACTTCCGATGTGGGGAGCATCCAGTATCTGATGACTTCGGGGCTGGTGACCTTGGCCCGCGCCGCCCTCACCCTTACCGGCGCCGTGGCGCTGATGTTCCACCTCAACGTCCGCCTGACCCTGGTCATCCTCGTGCTGGTGCCGAGCACCATCTTGCTGGTGCAGCTGTTCGGCAACCGACTCCGGCGACTCTCGCGGAAGATGTTCGACGAGCTGGGGCAGATCAGCAGCCACGTCCAGGAGATCGCCGGCGCCATCCGGGTCATCAAGGTCTACAACAACCAGCCCCACGAGCAGGAGCGGTTCGACGGCATGCTCGGCCGGTACCGCACGGCCGGCATCCAGCGCGCCGCCACCGCCGCGGCGCTGGAATCCGGCACCCAGATCCTGCTCTGGATCTGCCTCATCGCCGTGGTGGTGTACGGGTTCTACCTGACCTCGCAAGGGGTCACCAGCTACGGAGAACTGGTGGCCTTCTTCCTGCTCGCTTACCGGGTGGCGGTGCCCATGGGCGCCTTGACCGGGCTGTACAGCTCCGCCCAGGGCGGTGTCGCCGCGGCCAGCCGGCTCGACGACATCTTCGCCACACCGGTGGAGCAGCAAGCACAAGCCGGCAAAACCAAACCCGACGCCTGCCAGGGCGCGTTGACCCTGGAGAAGGTCAGCTTCGCCTACAACGCAACGGAAGTGATCAAGGACATCTCACTGGAGATCGCTGCCGGGGAATGGGTGGGGATCGTGGGGCCTTCTGGCGCCGGCAAGACCACCTTGAGTGGACTGGTCCTGCGGCTGTTCGATCCCCAGCAAGGGCGGCTGTTGCTGGACGGCCGGCCGTTCACCGATTTCGATCTCACCGCCCTCCGTGAACAGATGGCGTTCGTCTCCCAGGAACCGGTGCTGTACGATACGTCGATCCAGGAGAACATCCGGTTCGGCCTGAAGAACGCCAGCGACGACGACGTGCGCACCGCCGCCGCTCAGGCCAACGCCCTGGAATTCATCGAGGCGTTGCCGGACGGATTCGAAACGCACTGTGGCGAGCGTGGCATCCGCTTGAGCGGCGGCGAACGGCAACGCATCACCCTCGCCCGCGCTTTCCTGCGTAATCCGCGCATCCTCGTCCTGGACGAACCGACCTCGGCCCTGGACGCCCGGTCGGAAGAGGCCGTCCGCAACGCCCTCACCGCACTCATGAAGGGACGCACCGCCATCGTCATCGCCCACCGACTCTCCCTGGTACGGGATCTGGATCGCATCTTCGTCGTCGCCGACGGACGGCTGGTGGAGCAGGGGAATCACCACGAACTGATGTCGTCGCCCGGCCTGTACAACAGCCTGGTCCGGCTGCAACACGGGGGCTAGGCAGACCATGCGCTTGCAGAAGATCCCACCGCTGACTGCCGCCGAGAGTTTTTTCCTCTCGGCCCTGCGCCCGGCAGGAGCCGACCCGGCCCAGGCGGCGGCGGGGACAAACGATCGGTTCTGGCACCAGTTCCAGACCTTGATGCAGGCCCACCATCTCGGCGGTTTCTTGTTCAACCAGTTCCGTGGCGATACCTGGCAAGAGATCGTCCCGGCGCCCATCCTGGCCACCCTGCGCCAGCAACACATCCAGACCGAGTTCCGCAACACCATTTTCCGGCGGGAGCTGCACCAGATTCTCGAGGCGTTCAGTCAGCGGAACATCGTGCCCATATTGCTCAAGGGGGCGGCACTGAACCTGAGCATCTACGACGATCTCGGCGAGCGAGCCAGCGCCGACGTGGACCTGCTCGTGAGGACCGACGAACTCGATCTCGCCAGCGATATCATGCGCCGCGTCGGCTACCGGCTGGACGAGAGCAGTCTGGACGAGGCGTTCTATCGCCAGCACCACTACCACCTCATCTTCCGTCACGAGCAGATGTCGTGGTGCTGTTTCGAACTGCACTGGGACCTGACCCTGCCGCTCATGGACATCCGCTTCAACGCCGCGGAAGTTCGGGAACGGGCGGTGGACACGCAGCTGGATGGCTTGCCGGTTCAGCTCCCATCCCCCGATGACATGCTACTCCATCTGAGCCAGCACACCGGGCTGAACGCCTTCAACATCCTGGCCCAGATCCGTGATATCGAACGGGTGATCGCCCACTTCCCGGATGACCTCGACCCCCGCGAATTCTGGCAACGCGCCGAGCGATTCCGTTTCCTGACGGTGGCCACGGTCTGTCTCGAACTGGCCTCGATATTCGATACGCACCCTCATCGTGAACTGCTGATGCGTCATCAACCGGCGCCGGCGCCCGATCTGCCGCTCTGGCCGCTGATTCGTCTGGAATCCATCCTTCGTCAAAGAGCGCTCAGTTCGGCCGCCGGCGGCAGAGCCGTCGCCATGCTCCGCCGGGACCGGACTCGTGATCGGTGGGCGGTGCTGCGGCGACAGATATTCCCCTCCCAGGCCGACCTCCATCTGGATGGCCGCGGAACCGAGATCCTGGCCCGATCGGACCGGCGTCAGTTCTCCTGGGCGGGGCTCGGCGAAAGTTTCCGGACCTTGATCCTGGTCCTGCTAGCCAGGGGCGGCTGGGAAGTGGAACCCGTGGATAGAGCCTAACCCGAGGTTGTATTTGCCAGCGGTACCGAGTAGGATACGCCAGCTTCAGCCACAGGAGGAGAATCCATGCCCGGACTGAACTATGACGCCGTTCCGCAACACCAAGCAGAGATCGTCACCCGGGAAATCGATGACGAGATCTACATCTGCTCTGCTGACGGCGAGACCATGTTCACCATCACGACCGTGGGAGCGGATATCTGGCGTGCCTGCGACGGCTCCCACAGTGTCAGCGAAATCGTCGAAATTTTGATCGCCGCCTACGAAGTGGATCGTGAAACCGTGGAACGGGATCTGGAAGCCTACCTCACGGACCTGGAAACGAAGCAGCTCATTGTTTTTATTTGACGCCTGCGCAATTTCTTCACTATCATGTTCCCATGAGAAGGTAACTGGTTTCCTGGAAACCGTGTCTCAGGCAAGGTAGGTCAAAGGCCATGAGCAGCCACCAAAACGCGAACAAGAAGGCGTACGTGACGCCTGTTGTCGTGGCGCGGGCAATCAACTTAGGTGTCTTCGGAGATTACTGCCCGCTGACCAACGACGATCGACGGAGCTACTACGTTCCGCCGAAACCTCCACCGGAACCGTAGGGAGTGGCGCCTCACTGGCGCGACGCCTCGGAATAGACAAGCAAAGGCCCGTGGCGTCCTGGCGACGTTGCGGGCTTTTTTCCCTCCCCGCTTGCTTTTAGCTTGGCGCAACGTCCCGAGTTCACCATAATTCCTATTGTCCTCCAACCCATTGGTCCGCGCTCGGAGAAGGGATATCACGGTGCCGGAATTCACGTTCATTGCTGCTGGCGCCACCAACCAGGGTCTCGTCCGTTCCAACAATGAGGATGCCTTCTTCATCGATCCCGGGAGTTCTCTTTTCCTGGTGGCTGACGGACTGGGTGGACATGCCGGCGGCGAGATCGCCTCGAGCACCGTGATCGAGGTGGTCAGCGATGCCGCCGATTCGTGGGCCGCCTGGACGAACCCGGCCGAGCAAATGCCCCAACTCTTCGCCGAAGCCGACAGTGCGGTGCGCACCATCGCCACGGGACCGCTGACCAACATGGGAACCACCGTGGCGGCGCTCTTCGTACGCGGCGAACGGTACTGGACCGCTCATGCGGGCGACAGTCGGGCCTACCGATTGCGGGGCGATCGCTTCGAGCAGTTGACACGTGACCACACCCCGGAACAAGAACGCCACGGCGAAGACACCCCGGACTACCGGAGCGGCATGATCACCCGCGCCATCGGTATCGGCGACGAGACCAGCTTCGAAATCACCGACGGTTCTCTCGCCAGTGGAGATTGTTTTCTACTCTGTAGCGACGGCCTGACCGATGCTGTCCGTGACGATCATATCGCGCGACTCCTGCAGGCCAACGATCCGGAGCAGACCGTTGTCGACTCCTTGATCGCTGCCGCCCTAGCCGCCGGCGGACCGGACAATGTCACCGTGGTGATGGTGGTCGTTCGGTAGAGCAACGACATGAGGCCCACCTTGGCGACCTCCCCCAAAGGAACCGTACCGTTTCTCGCCGCCGGGCAACCGGCCCAGGTCACCGACTTCATCCTGCAGCGACGGTATCGACTGGCGCGCCCGTTTCTACCCGAGGGCGGCGGCGTTCTGCTCGATTTCGGCTGTGGGAACGGCGCCCAGACCGAGCTGTTCGCCCCCGACTTCGCCCGCATCGAGGCCGTGGACATCAATCCGTCCAGCCTGGCCGAGTTCAGCCGACGGCTGGAACGGGACGGGCTCGCCCACCGGATCCGGCCGCAACGGTACGACGGCGGCACCATCCCGCTGGACGACGCCAGCGTGGACTGCATCACCTCGTTCGAGGTGCTCGAACATGTCGAGGATGAGTTGGCTTGCCTACGGGAACTGCGGCGACTGCTCCGCCGGGACGGACAGCTGATCCTGTCCGTACCCAATCGCTGGTGGCTGTTCGAGACCCACGGCGCGAATCTGCCGTTGTTGCCGTGGAACCGGGTGCCGTTCTTCAGCTGGTTACCTACCCGGATCCACGATCGTTTCGCGCGGGCGCGGATCTATCGCAAATCCGATATCCTCCGTCTGCTGCACGCCGCCGGCTTCACGGTACAGCACAGCCTGTACGTCACGGCCCCCATGGATGTGGTTCGCTGGGAAAGACCCCGACGCTGGTTGCGGCGGTCGCTCTTTGCCCGTGACAGCACGAGCTGGCCGTGCCTGGCCACCGCCATCCTGGTTTTCGCCCGGCCCGGCGGTGAGATCCCGGGGAACCCGCGCTGACCACCGAGCTGCTCCCGACCCGAACACTGTCGCGATCAGGCGCCCGGCAAGCTGTCCCGGATGGCGCCGGCCAGATAGTCCACGTCGGCCTCGGTCATGGCGTGGTTGAGGAATCCCACTTCGTATCCCGACGGCGCCAGGTAGACGCCGCGATCCAGCATGGCGGAGTGGAAATCGGAGT
>JBDRBC010000372.1:0-2958 GCA_043823125.1 bacterium
TCGCCGGACAGCGCCCCGGCGGGAATGGTGAGCTGGGCATTGCCGTCCTCGGATGTCACCGCGCCACCGTTCTCATCGATGACGGTGCCGTTGACCGGTGGCGGCGTGGTGCCGCCGTCGTCGTCGCCGCCACAGCCGAACAAGCAGAGTGGCACCGCGACGACAAAAACCAGCAGGGCGACGATCCTGGCCTGACGGCTGATATTCGTGAACATGGTGGGCCCCCGTTCCCGTTGAAAACAGCTCGGATATGGACATCACAACCTGGCGGGACTGGACAAGTCCGTCCCGTTTCGAAATACCAGCTCGACTGCCGAGGTGTTGGATCCGTGGGAGCCTGATGGGAGGTCTCTGGACGTCTTGGCTGGCACCCCCGCTGCCAGCGAGCGGCGGGAGTATACACCAGATCGCGGCTGGTGGGCGAACATTCTGGCGGGTGTTCTGGTTATGGCGCTTGGTGCGAGGCTATGGCGGGAATATACCCGGGTGCACTCTCGCGAGTATCGCTGCCACTGGACAGCCCAGCCTCGAAATGCTAGGCTAATTCTCATCCCCCACCGCGCCGTGAGGAACGGCGCCATGTTGAACCATATCTTGTGTTTGCGGATCTGGATCGCTGTTGGTTTTCTGGCCTCGTTCATCTTGCCCATGTCGCTGGCTCCACAGGTCGGCGCAACTCCTGGCAGCCTGATGGAGATCGGTCATCTGTTCAGGCCCACCAGCACCTCCGTCGCGGCCGAGGATTCTCTGGTGGTCATCGGTACCAGTCGCGGCCTGCTCGTCCAGGACCTCTCCCAAATCGAACAGCCGGAAACCGTCTTCGAGGTGGATCTCGGCGACACGGTGCAGGTCGTCGGTCTCTACGGTGACCTGGTGCTCGCCACCCTCGACGATGCGACCCGCTGGCTTGTGGATTTCGGTGGCGGCGGTGAACCGACCATCACCCAGGTGGTAGCCGACTATGCGTTTCCGAATCTCTGGCATCAGGGCACGGAGTACGTGGTCATCGCCGAAGCGGGAGAGATCAGGATTTATGAGTATCCCCTTGATGGTGACGATCCAGTGGGCGCCGTGGCGGTGGCGGGAGACTTTCTGCAGCTCATAGTCGAGGACGATGTGGCGTACCTGCTGACCGCCATGCCGTCCACCGTTCCCGGTTGGCCATTGCCGGTACCCGAAGTGCTGGCGATCTCTCTGGCCGATCCCTCCGCCCCGGTGGAAGTCGGCGGGTACGCGCCACCCGAGGCCGCCGCTCAGAATCGGGAGATGTACTGCCTATTGGCGGTTCAGGGAGGGGTTGCACACTTGATCGGCACCTCCCAGTATCTGCAATCGCACTACATTCTGCGCTGTGTGGATTTCAGCGATCCCTCCGCGCCCGTTTCGATGGCCAGCCAGTCACTCTGCCAAAACGCCCTCGACATCCAGGTCACCGATGATGGACGGCTGGCGGTTATCCAATGCGGGAACATGCTGCGGGTCTACGATGTCTCGGCACCGCCGCCCATCACCTTGCTGGGTGAATATGCCTTCTTCCAGACGGAACTTCGCGATTATCAACTATACGACCACTACGCTCTCTGTATCGACAACACTGCACTGCAGATCCTGGAGTGTCATGCCGAACTCAACAGCCCGCCGACCAATCTGGGCTACACCTACACGCCTCTGCACGGTCAAAACCTGGCAGTGGACAACAGCGCTGTTTATCTGGTGGATCAGGTCCTGATCGAGATGGGTGGGGGTTTGCCGTGGCCTTCGCGATTCGTTGTTACCACCACGGATATCAGCGAACCGGCCCATCCGGAAGTGCGCCATTCGTTCACCGTCGGGGACATCAGCTGGCATGATCCGGCAAGGATGTGGGCGGAAGTCCATGCCGGGATCCTTTACGTCCTGAGCTACGAAGACGAGCTGGTACGACTGGATCTCGCCAACCCACTGGAACCACAGTACGTCGATCGCTGGCTGCCAGGGCTGGAGAAGATAAGCAGTGTCACCTTATTCCGGGTCTCGGGCCACCGTTGCCCACGACGACGGAATCGAGTTCTACGACATCGCCGATCCGTGGGCTCCAGTTCTGCTGGGAAGTCATGCGACTCCCTTCAGTTGCGCCTGGGCAGCCTGGCGTGGTGAGCTGGCGGTGGCGTATGTGCGGGAGTATTTCATGGACCCGGAGACCTTCTGTCGCGGATCTTTGACAACCCTCCACATGAACAATCCAGCTTCACCAGAGGTGATGTGGCAAGGTCCCTATCTTTCGTGTAATCGCGGTCTTGGCACCTGGTTGGGCGATACCGTGCTCATTCAGTTCCTCTCACCTTACCGGCCAGAACTAACACGCGCTTACGACATCTCGGACCCGACGACCCCTGTGCTGGTGGAAGAAGGCCTGCTACCAGCCGCTTTCGGCGCCATGCGACATCCCGAATCCATCCTGGGCTACCACTGCATCCACACCGACAGCACGGTGACCATCTATGACATGACAGAACCGCTCGATCCCGTGTTGATCGCCGAGTGGGAAACCGACCAGACCATCGAGTCCATCGTCACACTGGACGATCAGGTCGTGGCCTACACCGAGGGCAAGCTGACCATCCTGGAATTCCTGCCGGATCTTATCGCCCCAATACTGGATCTGACGCTTCGGGTGGATACAACTGACGCCACACTACTCCACGCCATCCTGAGCGCCGACGAGCCAATGAATCCTGCCGCGTCCACACTTGCGCTCGACGGTGTCGGCCTACCCTGTTCAGCCACCTCCGACACGACCCTGCAGGCTACTATCCCCACCACGGCCAGCGGTCACTTCTTCTTGACCGGCAGTGTGGCGGACCTGGCCGGCAACCACGCGGTTATCACCAGGCCGAACGCTGCCTATCTGATCGGCAGCGCGGGAGGCCGACTGACCGATCCCACTGGCAGGATAGCTCTGGAAATCCCTGGGGGTGC
>JBDRBC010000373.1:0-9968 GCA_043823125.1 bacterium
CTCTCGAGCTGCGCGAAGTACAACCCGGCGGCCACCGGTTCACCATCACCAGCCAGACCATCCCAGGATACCTGCTGCCACTGCCCGCTGGCGTGCCCATCGAACAGCGTGGCCACGCACCGCCCGCGCAGATTAAAAACCCGGCAGGCCACCGGCGCACCCGCCGGCGCCTGGAAACTCAGCGAGGTCCGCGGATTGAACGGATTGGGACGGGCCGGCGACAAGACCGCGCGCGAGACCGCGGGCGGCTGGTCCCCTGCCGTCGGGCCGGCCAGCGATTCCAGCCGGACCTCGCTCCCGGTGTGCAACTCGACGGTGAGGCTGTAAGTCAGGCCGGCATCCGTCGGGAGAGAACCCAGGTCATCCTCCAGCGACCAGACCCCGTCCGCGAATTCAGGGGACAACGAACCGGCGCCGGGCGCACCCGAGTAGATCACCCGGGTATCCGTGATTGGCCGTCCGGTCTCCGGATCACCGCGTCGGCAGTGCCGCTCCACCGTCAAGCGCCGCATCTCGTCGGGCGGCGTCGCCAGCGCAAACTCCAGCAGCACAGCCCAGGCCCGCACCCACTCGGCCGACCAGAAGACCAGCAAAGCCGGGGTCACCGTATCCGAACTGTCGTGCAGATGCACGTACCCCGTCTCCACCAGGCTGCCGTCATTCCCGTTCTCGGCCCCCACGGCGAAGTCCCATTCCAGGTCGCCGTCGAAGTCGCCGGCGGACGAGACCGCATACCCGTAGTTATCGTTCGCCAACGAACCAGGGCTCACGCCGGCGGCCGGGATGTCGCTGAAAACAGTGGCCCCTCCTGCCAGCAGATAGACCCTGCCCGCGCTGCTGCCACTCTCATCCCGCTCGGGGGCGCCGATGAGCAGGTCGTCGTTGCTGGTGCCCGCAACATCGTGGATATCCGCCAGCGACCAGCCGAAGTGGTCGCCGCCGGTCTGTCCGTTGAAATTGCGGTCGGCCGTGGCCGAGGGCGCGCTGCCGCCGAAGAACAGCTCCACGCGGCCCGCTTCGGCGCCGCTGTTGTTGTGGAACGGTGCGCCCACCGCGATATCCGGCACGTTGTCGCCGCTCCAGTCGCCGATGCCGCGCACGGCGAAGCCGAAGCGGCTACCGGCCGGATTGATGGAGCTGCCGGCGACGAAGTCCACCACCTCGTCGGGTGGGGATCCGGGCGTACCGCCCTCGAAAATGAAGATGGCGCCGCCGGCCATGCCGCCGTGGGTATCGCTGAGTGGCGCCCCGATTACGACACAGTCGTGACCGTTGTCGAAGAAGTCGCCCGCGTCGGCGACCGACCAGCCGAAGTTGTCGCCGCCAAACTCGCCTTCGAACGTCCGGGACGGCACCGAAACCGTGCCGGGCCAGCTACTGCGGCCGTAGTAGACGTAGACCTCGCCGGCATCCGCACCGGCCAGGTCGCCGAACGGCGCACCGACGATGAGGTCGTCGATCAAATCCCCGTTGAAATCGCCGGCGGCCGAGACCGCGCGGCCGAACTGGGAGGTCGTGCTGGGGCTCTCGATGATCACATCCGGGCTTGTGTCCAGGGACGGGCCGCCGAAGAAAACATAGACGCGCCCGTTTTTGGGCACGGACTGGTAGGCGGGTGCGCCGACGGCGAAGTCGGCGTGATCGTCGTTGTTCACGTCGCCGATGCGAGCCACGGCGCTGCCGAACTGCTCGTTCTGATCGCCGTTGAAGACCAGGTCGGCCGCCAGGGGCAACTCCGTGCCACCGAACCAGAGGTAGACCCGACCGTCATCTTGCCCGTTGCCGTTGTAGTTGGGAGCGCCCACGAGCAGTTCCCAGAAACCGTCGCCGTTCTGGTCCTCCAGTTCGGAGAGGGAGGCGCCAAAGCGGTCGAGGCTCTCTTCGCCCTGCAAATGCACCGCACCGGCCGAGGTGGCGAGAAAGATGCTAATCACCAGGAGAGGCGCGGTGGCATTGCATTTTGCGAGGGTTTTCGCAAAACAATCAGCCATACATCTGACCATGAAAGAACCTCCGTTGTGCCCAGGGGCGTGCCCGAATCGGCTAGCGAGAATCATACCTGGCCGGATGGAGAGAGAAAAGACTTGATTCCGGTGGTCGGTTTGGCCCAACTTACAGGACAGCTTGGGGCCGCATGCGAAAGGATACACCCCTGATCTCCTTGTCCCGGAAAAAGATAGCTGTTTTTGGTTCGGCAGTGGTGATCGGTCTGGCGGGATGGAATCTGCTCACGCCGGACTCGCCCCTGGACCCGCCGCCGGCCGATGGGGTCGGAGGACCCGACGAATCCATGTTCCTGGCGTCTGTTTACGAGCCGGCGCTGGCCGGTTGGGGACCAAGCGGACTCACGAACCACGAAACGGCACTCTGCGGTGTCACTATTGCAGATAGCAGCCCAGACAGTGTTGCTCCCACCACCGAGATCCCATTCTCCATCGCGTGTAATCAATCTTTCTACGAGGCGTTGCAGACCCGCGACGTGCCCCACGTGGACATCATCGACCTGGTCAAGGCGTGCAAGCCGTACCGGAACCTGAGCCGGGTCAAAGAAGGCGACGTCTTCCGCCTCGCGCAACGGCCGGACGGCCGGATCCGGACCATCAGCTTCGACCTGGACGACGAATCGTATCTCACCTTCGTGCGCGTGGAAGACGATTTCCAGGTACAGGAGCTGACCTATCCGGTGGAGCACCGTCTCGCCGCCGTGAGCGGCACCATCGAGGCGTCCCTCTACGCCAGCCTGCAGCAGGCCGACGCGCCCCTCTCCCTGGCGCCGAAGCTGAACGACATCCTGGGCTGGGAAATCGACTTCAACCGGGACCTGCGCCAGGGTGACAGCTTCCGGATCCTGTACGAGGAGATCTACCGGGACGGCCGGAACATCCGCACCGGATCGATCCTCGCCGTGGAGTTCGTCAACCGGAGCGACGCCCACCGGGCGTTCCGTTTCGTGAACCCGGAAGGTCATCCCGGCTACTACGATCTCGAGGGCCGCAACCTGCAGAAGCAGCTGCTGCGAGCGCCGCTGGAGTACTCGCGGATCAGCAGCGGGTTCTCATGGCGACGGTTCCACCCGGTCCTCAAGAAGTACATGCCGCACATGGGTGTCGATTACGCGGCGCCGGTGGGAACGCCGGTGCGGGCCGCCGGTGCGGGCAGTGTCGTGGCGGCCACCACCAAAAAAGGCAACGGACGGTACGTGCAGATCCGTCACAACAATCGCGCCTACGAGAGTTACTACCTGCACCTGTCGTCCTTCGGATCCGGCATCAAAACGGGCGCCAAGGTCGTGCAGGGACAGATCATCGGGTATGTCGGCGCCACCGGGTACACCACGGGGCCGCATCTCGACTTCCGCATCAAGAAGAACGGGCAGTTCGTCGATCCGCGCCGGGTGAAATTGCCGCCCGCCGATCCGGTGGCCGACAGTTCCCGGGCCGCCTTCGATGTTTTGGCCAGTCTCTACAACCGAACCCTCGGCAATCTATTACCACAATCACCGGCTCATGCGGTGACAGTGGCCGTCACGGCCGAACCGCCCGCCCAGAACGGGACGTCCACTGCCGATCCCGCCGCCGCTGCCAACGCCCAGTGACCCCGACCGGATGATCTACTCGATATTCAGCGCCAGGAAAATGGATCTGAGGGTGTGGTGGATACCCTTGGGGACCTGCAGGTACATGCCGTCCGCGGGGAAGTAGAGCACCGCCCGACTCGTATACGGTATCAGGCCACAGCTGAACTGCTGTTGCTGCGGATCTCCCCCGGCTTCCGCTGGCGGCAGCCAGGCGGTCAGGTCCACCTGATACGCCAGGTTGGGCGGCTCCGCCGGCGCCAGCGGCGGCAGCACCTGCTCCAGCTCCAGCCGGTCGAGATACACCACCAGATCGGCCAGCAGATTCTCGTCCAGCACCTGCCCGTCGGGATTGGGGGTCCGGTTCGGTGACCGCAGTTGCCACGCTTCGCCGTTCCACCAGGCGAACAGCGGCGGGCGGTCGTCTCGGCGCAGACTGAAGGAGTCCGCCGTGGCCATGAGGAACGGCAAGGCGCCGGTCTCCAGGAAACTGGCCAGGGGCGAGAGCAGGATGTCCCGGGTGGCGATGGTCACCAGCAAGATGTTGTCGAAATCGTTGCGGATGGCGGCCATGCGATCCCGTTCCATCTGGGAACCGATGGCGACCTCGTAACGCGCCTGGATATCGTTGCGGTCGATCCGGACCTGCACGGTGGGCGGCGACAGTCCCATCTCCTTCAGCTTCGCTTCGGTCACCGGCTCGGGATCGAACTCCTTCACCGCGGTTTCGCCGAGCTGGAACAGGAGATTGACGACGGCGCGATCCGACACGCGCCACCAGAAGTCGGAGTCGGCTTCCCGGCGCCGGCCCCCGTACAGTTCCTCGTACTCCCGGGCGATGACCCCCAGCCGGCGGTCTCCGTCGGCCGACTCGCGTAACCACCAGGAACCGTCGGCCGCCTTGGCGAAGTGATCGGGCGCGGCCCGGCTGGTGCGCTGGATGACGAGGCTGTCCACATTGGCCCAGGAGAACGACGGCCACATCCGCCGGAGACGGACCGCATCGGGCAGGGCCACCAGCCGCCCCACCAGTTCCGGGGACATGGTGAACACGCCGCTGCGCCCGGCGCCCGCGGCGTGGAATCGCTCGCTGAGGCGATTGACGGCGCCGATGGTCAGGTCCAGCTGGGATCCGTCGTCGCTGGTCAGCCGGAGGGACAGCTCGCTGCTGGAGCCGAGACCGAACTGCTCCCGGCCGCTGCGGCGGTCGGTTCCGCTCAGCACCGGCGTGGTGAACTCGCCACACACCGAACGGAGCAGGGAGGCCACGAGAGCGGTGTCCGGCCAGTCGCTGACACTGCCGCTCAATTGCCAGCCAGTCGCCGTGCGCTCCAGGATGACCCGCCGCGTCTGCAGGTCGACCTCCAGTCGCGTCACCGCATCGGCCGACACCGGGAACAGCGGTCCGCCGGCATCCGGATCGATATTGTCGCCGGCGTGTAGCTGCAACCAGAGCAACCAGAGACCACCGAGGACCAGCGCCAAAACCAGCGGCAAGAGTCGGCGAAACAGCTTATTATTTCTGGAAGCCAAGGGGTCCCTCCTCCACCGCCGCTCAGCGACGCCGCCGGTGGCGCACCACCATCACCACGCTACCGAGACCGACCAAGAGCGGCCACCCCAGCAGGGAGCTCCAGCCGAGGAGCTCCTTCTGTCCCACCGTCAAGATGATGGCCTTGCTGATGGCGGTGGGTGCGCGCCGCTCGATCAGGACCCGCTCACGCGCCAACCAGCCGAGGATGTTCAGTAGCAGGTCGCGGTTGCCGTAGAGGCTCAGGTTGGCGTTGGCGAAACAATCGGAATCGCCCATGAACACCAGCCGGGAGCTGGCTTCCTGAGTGAAGATGGACGGGTTCTGGATGGTCGTCGGGGGGGCGTGCATCCGTTCGAGAGTGCTGATGACCGGGTCGTCCGGGGTTTCGGGCCGAGCCGCCCGCGGACCGGCCTCGGCGTTGTTTTCCCCGAAGAAGGTCTGGCGATCCACCTCCACCGCCACCCCGAAAAATATGGGACCGGGCAGGTCCTCGCCCTCGGTGAATTGCGGTTCGCCCGAGGCGATGGACCGGGCGTCCTGCTCGGCCCAGGAGCGGCGACTGCTTTTCAGGAACCATTCGTGGTTCACCCCCACCACGCCGGCATGCAGCCGGCCGAGGGACTGGGCGAACGGGAAGAAAGTGGCCTGTCCCGGCAAACCACGGGTCAGCGCGTGTTCGCCGTAGCTGTCGCTTTCGTACAGCACCACCACCCGGGGATCCACCCCGAACTGACTGCGTCCCCGATCGGCGGAGACGATGAAGTCGTCGCCCAGGTCCAGGTTGTACTGACCGCACCACTGCTCCACCGATACCGGCGTGCCGGGATCGAGCATGGCGAGCACGGCCCCGCCGTTGTGGATGAACTCATCCACGGCGGCGAACTCCGCCGCGCCGAACTCGAGCTTGGGCGCGGCGATGATCACGATGTCGGCATCCGACGGCACTTCCGGCGCATCGGCCAGCACCAGCGGCTTCAGCCGATACCCTTGATCGGCCAGCACGGCGGCGAAATTGGAGTAACCGCCCCGATCGTCGCTGTCCAGGCGGTGCTCGCCGTGTCCCAGCAGATGATAGATCACCGGCTGACTGCCGGTGGCCAGGCGGTAGATGGCGTTGATCAGCGGACTCTCGTCCGGCTCCAGCAGCACCTTGCGCCGTTCGCCCATCTCCACCACCACGGTGCGGGGACTGGCCACGCCGTACCGCTCCACCAGACCCAGATCACGGTCGGGGTCCACGATCTCGAACTGCAGGTACGGACTGTGTTCACCACAGGCACGCAACAACACCTCCACGGCCTTGCGCTGCGGATCGAGCCGCTGGTAGAAGCCGTAGATGGTGATCTCTTCATCGATGGTCTGCAGCACCTGTTCCGCCTGCGGCGACAGGCTGTACCGCTTGTCCCGGGTCCAGTCCCAGGTCAGCGGGTAATACAGGGAAATGCCGTAGACGATGCCCAGCAACGCCGTCAGCATCACGGTGGGCAACCAGTGCAGCGGCTTGCGTACGTTGACCATTCGCCGCCCCCCGAGGGAGGTGGCCGCGGCGGAGAGCCCCACCACGATCCAGCCGAGGAAGAATACCAGGTCCCGGCTGTCCACCACACCCCAGGAAAAGCGCGAGAAGTGGACCTTGAACGAGAGCTGGGTGGCGATCCGCCCCAGCAAGCCCGGCAGATGCGGCTCCAGGCCGTCGATGATGAAGAACAGGAATACGAAGGCGAAGGTCAGCACGTAGCTGACCACCTGATACTGGAAGAGGCTGGAAAAGAACACACCCCAGGCGCCCACCACCGCGGCCAGCAGCAGCAACCCGATGGCCGCGGCGATCAACGGGCCGGGCTCGGGGTGCCCCAGAAATGAGACCACGGCGAAGTGGACCGCCGAGGTCAGGATCAGCACACCGGCCAGACTCATCACCGAGAAGAACTTGCCCCAGCACCCAGGTCATATCCGACACCGGGTAACTCATCACCAGATCGTACCGGCCGGAACGGTATTCCTCGGAGAACAGCCGCATGGAGACGGCCGGCAGCAGGAACAGCAAGAAGATGGCCATGTCGGCCACCAGCGGCTGGAACACCCCTTCGGCCAGGTTCAGGCTGGTGCGCGTGTTGCCGCTCCGCAAGGCGTTGAGACACATCTCGCTGTAGCCGAAGGTGAACAGGGTGAAAAACAGACCCACCAGGATCAGAAAACCGATGAGCACCACCGGCGCCATGGCGCTGTGGAAGAAGGCGCCCGATTCCCGTCGTCCGATGGCCAGGAGCTGCTTCATAACTCAGCCTCCTCGGCATCGTCGGTGAGCTGCAGGAACAGGTCCTCCAGCGTGGGCGAACTCTCCTCCAACCGCTGCAGTTGCCCGCCGGCCGCGATGACGGCCTTGGCCAGCTCGGGCTTGACGCTCCGGGGATCGCCTTCCAGATAGACATCGACCCCGCCGTCGCCGGCTTTCACCTGGGTCACCCCCGGCAGTTTCGCCAGCGCCGACCGGACCGCCTCCTCCTGGCCGTCCCATTCCACCCGGATCCGCTGCTGCTCTTTCTGGCGTTGCGCCAGAGCGGCGGGCCCCTCTTCCGCCACGAGCCGACCGCGGTGCAGGATGAGCACCCGCTGGCAGGTGAGGCTGACCTCGTTGAGGATATGGCTACTCAGCAGAACCGTCTTCTGCCCCTGGAACTCGCGGATCAGGTTGCGGATCTCCACGATCTGATGCGGATCCAGCCCTGCCGTCGGTTCGTCCAGGATGAGAATGGGCGGGTCGCCCACCAACGCCTGGGCGAGCCCGACCCGTTGCCGGAACCCCTTGGAAAGCTGGCCCACCAGCCGGTCACGCACTTCCTGCAAACCGGTCTGTTCCACGATCTCGTCCAGCTGGTTCGTTTTCACGTTCGCCGGCACCGACTTGAGGTCGGCCACGAAACGGAGCAGCTCGTTGACCGTGGAATCGGGATACAGCGGCACGTGTTCGGGCATGAAGCCGACTCGCCGCCTGACCTCCATGGCCTCCTCGGTCACATCGAAGCCGGCCACCCGCACCTTGCCCGAACTCGGCGCGAGGGTGCAGGTGAGAATCTTCATGGCGGTGGACTTGCCGGCCCCGTTGGGTCCGAGGAATCCGACGATCTCGCCCGGCTGGACCTGGAACGTCACTGCGTCCAGGGCCACGGTGGTCTCGAAGCGGCGACTGAGGGCGTCGACCTCGATCATCAGTCCGCGGTCCAGCGCAAGAGGGTGGCCCCCCAGGTGAAACCGGCACCGAAGCTGCACAGGACCACCAGGTCGCCCCGTTTCAGGCGACCGGCGTCCTGGGCCATGCAGAGGGCCGAAGGGATGGTGGCCGAGGTGGTGTTGCCGAACTTGTCGATGTTGATGATCACCTGGCTGTCGTCGAGGCCCGCCCGTCGCTGGGCCGCCTCGATGATGCGGATATTGGCCTGGTGCGGCACGAACAGTCCCACGTCCTTGCCGCTGAAGCCGTTGCGTTCGAGGATCTCCAGGGTCACGCCGGCCATCCCCTTGACTGCGAACTTGTACACCTCGCGCCCTTCCTGGTGCACGTAGTGCATCTTCTGGTCCACCGTCTCGTGGGTGGGCGGATTCAGGCTGTTGCCCCCCGGCATGTAGAGATACTTGCCGCCGCTGCCGTCGATGCGGTTGATGGCGTCGATGATGCCGATATCTTCATCCGGCACCCGCTCCATCACTGCGGCGCCGGCGCCGTCACCGAACAGAACGCAGGTGTTCCGGTCCTCGTAATCGATGATGGACGACATGACCTCGGTGCCGATGACCAGCACGCGTTCGGCGCAACCGGCCTCGATCTGCGCCCGCGCCGCCTGGACCCCGAAGATGAAGCCGCTGCAGGCGGCGCTGATATCGTATCCCCACGCCTTGCTGGCGCCGAGCTGTTGCTGAATCACACAAGCCGTGGCGGGAAACATCATGTCGGGAGTCACGGTCGGCACCAGGATGAGGTCGATGTCGTCGGGAGTGAGCCCGGCCCGCTCCAGCGCCTTGCTGGCGGCCACGGTGCCGTGTTTCGAGGCGGGCACCCCCCGCTCGACGATGCGTCGTTCGCGGATGCCGGTGCGTTCGACGATCCACTCGTCGTTGGTCTCGACCATCCGTTCCAGGTCAGCGTTGGTCAGGCGGCGTTCAGGAAAGTCCATGCCCACGGCGGTGATGCCGGCCGTGTAGGTCTTCCGTGGGGACATGTAGGGTTCCTTTGGTTTAGTGGTCCGATCCGTGATTACGGTGGCATTCGACCGCCGCTGCGATCGGATCACTCGGGTCAGGGGACGAATTCGCTTGAAGGTAGGGGATCGTTGCCGGTGGAGCAAGAGGCATGATCCCGCCAGCCACGTTTCCGTGGAAACAAAAAGGAGGACGGATTCCGGGGTTTCCCGGGAATCCGCCCTCGAGGTCTGGACGTGTCGGCACGGCTCCGCTGATCCGTCAGGACTTGTCCGTATCCTCGCCTTCGGAATCATCGACATCGGCTGCGGTTTCCTCGGCGTTATCCGGGTCCGTTTCCTCTGCCGTCGGCTCCTCGGTGGTCTCGGCTGCGGCCGTCTCGACTGCCTCGTCCGGGCTCTCAGCGGCGGCTTTCGTCTCGGCCTCTTCCGCGGCTTCCTGACGGGCGGCGGCGGCTTCAGCCTTCTCTTCCATCACCAGCAGGCGGCGCTGCTTCTTGCGCTTCTTGCTGTCACTGGTCTTCGGCTTGACGCTGCTGTCCACCAGCTCGAGAATGGCGAGTTCCGCGTTGTCACCCTTGCGGTTGCCGCTGAGGCGCAGGACCCGGGTGTAGCCGCCGGGGCGATCGGCATACCGGGGGCCGATCTCGCTGAACAGCTTCTG
>JBDRBC010000374.1:0-2794 GCA_043823125.1 bacterium
GGAGTAGAGATCAGCAATCCCCAACCGCACCCAGCTCGCGCCGAGATGGATGCCCCGGTAGGAGGGGAAATCGGCGCAGAGGTAATCGTTGTAGATATCCGACACCGAATAGAGCCAGGAGCGCGTGAGCATGAGCTGCAGGCGATCGTCCCGGGTCAGACCGGCTGGATTCCAGTAGACGGCGTTGGCGTCGTCCACCAGCGAGACGAAGGCGGAGCCGAGGGCCTTGGGGCGGGCGCCCATGCGCGCGTGCCGGAAATCGGCCACGGCATCACCCGCCGACCCGGCCAGCCAGCCGCAACCGCAGAGCAGGAAAACTAGCAGCTGTTGCCTCATCGGATCACCGCCACGGAATGATTGCTCCGGATCGATCGCTGCCCGCCCGCCTGGTTGTAGGTGACGATCAGCCGCAAGATGTAGATGCCGTAGGGCAACTGGTCACCAGCCTGATCCCGACCGTCCCAGACCAGCCCGGAAATCCGCCGCGGGATCCGGGCCTCGTTGTCCTCGCCCGAGAACGGAAACGTCTCGGTGATGCGACGCTGCCGCTTGCCCTCGATGTTGTAGATCTCCACCGTGACCGTCGCCTCCTGATTCAGGAAGAAGGAGATGGTCGTCTCGTCGTACAGATCGTCGCCGTTGGGCGAGAACGGATTGGGGGTGATCAGGACTCCCGAGACCACCTCGTCGGCGTTGTAAGTCAGCTCCTGGGTCTGGAACAGACCGAAGGTGCCGGTGTGATTCAAGGAGATGGTGACGTTGTTGCCGGCTGGATTCACGTGTCCGCCCATCATCACCCAGCGGTCGGAACGCGGGTGGTACTCGTAGAGGGCGATCTTGTTCTCGTCGAAACCGGGTTTGAGCCAGGCCTGCGGGTAGTGCAGGGTCAGATCGTATTTCCTGGGCAACTTGCTGTCGAAGGCGAAGCTGCTGCCGTCCGTGCCGTACGCGTCGAGGAACACGTCACGGAAGACACCGAGCGGCTCGCCGGCCGGCACGGTGGGGGCCGCCATGATGTCTGCCGGCACGATGCAGACGTCCAGCCCCAGGTCGATGAAGTTGCCGAGGCTGTCGGCGGCGAGTTCGTCGCCGGTCCACGCCTCTTCCTTGTACAGGGTCACCAGATCCTGCCGAAGGATATCGCCTATCACCACCTGGGATCCGTCCACCTGGCGCAACAGCAGGTCGCCGCTGGCGAGGCTGATGGCGGTATCGCGGCAGGCCGCGTAAGGATTGATCTGCACCGTCGTGATGGGCGAGATGGTGGTCTTCTCCAGGGGATCGCTGGCGAACACCTGGAATTCCAGGAAGCGGCTGCTGTCGACGGGGGAGTAGACGAGATTCGAGTCGAGCCACGACGGCAGGATGTCGATGCTCCACAGATCGTTGCCGAGGTACCCCATGTCCGCCTCGACGGCCCACTCCTTGCCCGTGTAGTTGGTCGCCCGATACCGGAACCGGGCGGTATCGACCCGCCAGTCGTCGGCGATCTCCAGGGTCATGGCGATGGGGGCGTCGATGAGTGGCGAGCGGATCAAGGTCTCGCCCACCACGTCGTCCAGACGGATGATCGGCGGCCCGGTGTCCTCGAAGGCGGTGATCTCCAGGGCCACCGGCGTCAATCCCCGATCCAGCCGGTCGATGGCCTGGGGTGATTCGTAATCGAGCATCTCCTCCTGGGTGGCGCCGGGATTCTTGCCGATGCCGGGCACCAGGAGCAGATCGATGAGGTTGGCGTCCTTGTCCGTGTCGTGGCCGCCGCCGAAGTTCCACTCGCCCCCCGAGGTGTTCACCCAGCGGATGCCGCCCAGCACCTCCTCGCCGCCGAAATCGTGACTCGACATCATCACGCAGAGGTCCCAGCCGCGGATGTCGTCGGCGGTGGGATTGCCCAGGCCTTCCTTGCTGACCAGCGCCGTGAGCCTGTCGAGCACCGGGTCGCCGAGCAGGATGATGTCGTTGTCCGTGGTCAGGGCGTTCTCGCGCCACGATTCCAGGGTGTTCTGCCCCAGGGAAGGCACCAGCGCCTTGTACCAGCCGTCCATGATGATGGCGTAGTCCCAGGCGTCCCAGCGCTGGAACGCGGCCTGCCGGTTGGGCAGGCTGGCGGTGGCGCCGCCCGGATCGCTGTCGATGACGATGTCGATCTTTTCGATGTTCATTTCGGCGTAGTACGGAGCCCAGTCCGCGGTGCCGTCGTCCGCGGGGTCGGGAAAGTCGCCGATGTGGATCTCGAAGGCGATCATCTCCACCAGCGCGCCGCCCACCACGTGGGTGGTCTCGTAGACATCGAGGGAAAGCAGGTCGAAGGCGCCGGGCACGAAGGCGCTGTTGGTGGGATAGATGGTGTAGAAACGCTCGGTGCCGGATCGGTTGGGACCGTGGTCGTCGCCGGCCGGGTCCTCGGCGTGGATGATGATCTCCACCTCGGCCACCACTTCCATGCTGACCGCGACAGTGCTGGCCAGCCGGTTGCTGGCGTCGTAGGCGTTGACCCGCAGCTCGAGTTCCCCGCCCGGGCTGCCGAGAGGTACGGTGGTGAGGAGGCTATAGGTGCCGTCACCGGCGTTGACATCGCCGTGACTGGCCACGCCATCGTCGTAAAGACGGGCCAGCGGTGAGCCGGCGATGGCGCGCAGGTCGGCCAGGACGTCCCCGATGCCGTCACCGGCGTCGGTCACGTCGGCGGTCAGGACAAAGGCCGTGCCGGCCTGGAACTGCTTGTCGGCGGCCGTCACCTGGACGTTCTCCAGCGTGGGCGGTTCCGGGAAGTCGACGGTGGGCACGTAGGACC
>JBDRBC010000375.1:0-4229 GCA_043823125.1 bacterium
GCCCTCGACGTCGAAGGCGTCCAGGACCGGGATCTCGATACCTTCGGAGACGATGACATCCGGCAAATTCAAGGTATCATCGGCAATGGCTCCGCGACGACCGCCACGAACGTACAGTTCACCCCGGCGTCCACCAACGCCGCCGATTCCGTAGCCATCGATGAAGTACAGCCGGTCTTCACGCAAGCGGGGAAACCCGGGGACATTCGAGGAACCCTGGGCGCCGAACCAACGCTCACGCGCCATTCCCAGAGATCGTTCCAGGTCGAGTTCGTGCCAGTATCTGGGGTAGAGCGAAAACGGTTGTGGCGTGTTGTGCCGGGCGAAGACATCGAGACTGCGATCGTACATGTAGGCGAGCAGCTCGGCGGCGCCTTCCGTCACGAGGCTTTCGTCGAACTGTCCGGCGGCGTCGCGAACCGTGACCCGGAAGGTCTCGCTGGTGCCCGGACGGAGGCGGTCACGGAATGTCGCGAACTCGACGTGCAGCTTGCGATCGTCCCACGGTACGAAGATGTGCATGGTGGACCGCATGAGCTGGAAATCGCGCAAGGTGGTGAGATGGACCGAGAAGCCACCGCGTAAATGGTCCCCGACCGGAATCTCCAGCAGTTCCATGTCTTGACCGGACAGCATCACCCAGCGGCGGAGACGACGGTTGCCCTGATAGATCTCGAGCACCATCTCCTGTCCAGGCAGGCCCGAATGGACGAACAGGCGGGCGGTGTCGCCCACGGCAACCGACGGACGTTCCGCTTGCAGAACCAGGGGCAGCGCCAGGTGTGTCGACCGGGAATCGACGACCAGGAAGTCGTGATGGACACGGCAGATGCCGCCGAAATCGTCCTCGGTCTCGTAGTGCAGCCGGTAAGCGCCCGCGACCAGTCCCGCCAGCTCGATGCTGCCGTCGCCGTCGTTGTCGTGCTCGAGGATCCCGTCGTCCAGCTGGCGGCCGTCGGCCCAGCGATGGAGGTTCCGTTCGATGTCGAGGTCACTCTGCCAGCGGGGATTCAGCAGGTCGCCCGGCGTCCGGTAGGGATCTTCGTCGCCGGGGGGAAACAGCACGGGCAGGTCGGCGGGCAGTACCGCGTTTTCCGGTTGCTCCAGGTCCATCAGGCGCCAGCGGCCTGCGCCCGGGCTCGCCACGCCGTCGAGACTGGTTCGCTTGACGGTCAGCAGCACGGGAGCGCCGGCGTGCTCGAATCCCAGGTCGGACCCGATACTCGCCGCCACCGAGAGGAATCCCACCCGGATGTGCCGGGTGACGGAACGGGTCTCGCCGCCCTCGTCGGTCACGGTGACGACCAGCCGATAAATGTAGGACACACCTTCCGTGTCACTCAGGCGGTCGTCGGCCCGGGGAGTGAAGTTCACCGAGAACGTTCCGTCTTTATCCAGGGAGGTCTGTCCGTTCGCCACGATGGCATAGCCCGATTGATCCCAGCGCCACCAGCGCGGGTACTTGGGTATCCGGGAGAGTTGCCATTCCACTTCGCCGGCGGTGACGGGCAGTCCGAAGTAGTATTTCACCTGGCCGGTCACGGTGGCGGGTTCGTTGAGGCGCAGGGAGTCCGCCGGATCGTCCACGGTCACCTCGAAGGTGGGGCGCTTGTATTCCTCCACCTTGACGGTTGCTCGCGCATTGAGTGAGCTCTCCAATTGCCAGTTGCCCAGCATCCAACCGTGTGGCACGACGAAGTTCCCCGAGGCCGATCCGAACGAGTTGGTCTGCAAGGTGTCCGCTGCCACTTCGCGGTGATTCCCGTCGTACAGGGTGACGACCAGATCGTGGTGGGGGAGGGTTTGAAAATCCGGGTTGCCGCCTTCGGCGCTCTGGTAGGCGACCACCTTCCAGTGCAGGGTCTGGCCCGGCCGGTAGATGCTGCGGTCGGTGTAGACGAAGCTGCGGATGTATCCCGAAGGCTGGTGAGGAGGGCCGGTCCGGTATCTTCTGATCAGGGCCAGGTCGTCTCCCTTCCGGGCGAAGGCGAAACCGTTGTAGTACTCGGGTGGCTTATCACAAGACATCCTGCCGTCCTCTGCGGTCTCGGCGCTCCTGAGCAAGGTGCTTCCATTGCGTGACATGTAGCGATAGACAGCGACGGTAGAGCCCGCCACCGGTTTGCCCGTGGCCCCCGAGCGGGCGCTGAACTCCAGTTTTTCCGGAAGATCCCGCTGGAGCAGCACCAGGTCGCTCACGATGATGTCGATCACGGAGTGTGGACAGTTGTCGTCACGGAAATCCTGCCGGGTGGAGGCCGTCACCACGTATGCGCCTTTCCGGTCGGCCGGCAGGGTGGTGTAGGTCTGGTGTCGTTGGAAATCCTCGGTCGGAGGGAGGTCCACGGTCCAGGATAGATCCGCTGGAAGACGGTTGATCAAGTCGCTGATCTCTTCCTTGTCCGGCCAGAGAGAGGCGTCGGAATTCAGGCCCGCGACCCGTTCCGCCAGATCGAGGCGCCAGGCCCGGAAGTACAGGCGATCGAGATTCTCGTGGGAGATCTGGATGGATCGCTGGTGGGCCGCGTCGACGGCCATGGCGGTCAGTTCGTAGGAGGGAGCTACCAGCACGGCGGCAAGATGGGCACACCGCCGTCCGCCGACGGTTTCGGGGTGTCGATCCCGGCCGACCACCGCAGCCCGGTGCGCCGCCACGTACGGGTGGTCTCCCGGGCCTTCCTTGAAAAATTTGGCCAGTTGCCACTGCCCCATGGCCCACCAGGAATACGCGTGGTCGAACGCGCTCTGCACCTGGACCAGATGGTCGATGACCGTCTGCTTGTCCTGCTCGTGCTCAAAGGCCGCGAACAGGGAACGCAAGCGGAACAAGCGGGTCTCGAGGGCGGCTTCGGGACGCTCGTGATCAGTATGCCACCGCTCCAGATCGTCCAGGACGAAGCCGAGCCGCCGCAGCGGATGGATGGCGGGATCGGCCGGATCAACCTCGCTGTCCGCATCACCGAGGATCAGGGCGGTGGTATCCAGCAGATACATGGTGTTGTCGTCTTCGGGCTGCCAAAGTGACTGGTTTGCCAGCAGGTGCGCCCACATGTAGGTCACGGCGTCGCGTAACGTGCCGCGGATTCGCGCGGGATAGTCGTTCTGCTCGATGTAGACGGATAGCAATCCCAGCGATCGCGCTCCCCACGATTCACGATTCGACCAGGCGCGGTGGAAAGCCCGGTGCGCCTCGGTGACGATCTGTTCCTTGGTCCAGGCCTTCAGATCGACGGATTCGTCGCTGGCCACGTGCTCCCGCCGGCGAATCTCGTAGCTGTACCTCTGGAAGTAGGTCACGAGTGATTCCGCGTAATAGAGTTCGAGCACTGCTCGCCAGAGCGGATCCTCGGGCCAAGGTTCCTCGCGCAGGAACCGGACAGCGGTCTCGTAACCGTGTAGCGCCGTGCGGAGGCGTGTTTCCTCCACCAGGGCGCGGGTCCACGGCTCCTCGTGTCCGTTTTTCCGGGCGGTTTCGCGGATGTAGGCGACCATATCGCTGGCCGACTCGAGCTTCTGGTCCGCGATGAGGACCTCGACCGCTTGCCAGTCCGCTGCATAGTCCCCGCTGTGGGCGCCGCCGGGCAACGGTTCGACCGGTTCGGATATGGCCCCGCTGACCAGCAAAACGACTGCGCCGATCAAGACCGGCAAGAGGGCTCGGCGTAACCCGTGCGCCGGTTTCCGGTTTTCCCCCTGCTGGTTGTCGGGTGTATGGGATGCCGGGATGGTATTCATGATTCAGCCCTCGTTTCGGACAATGGGTGGGGATCGATAGAAATGGGAGCCAACTGGAAAGTTCGTTGTGCCCCTGATACAACCGATGTGGGATACTTGCAATGAATATCAGGAGGATTGACCTGCGGGGCAACTGCCGCGATGGATCCGGGCCGTCATGGTGATACGGATCGGAAGCATCCAGGTTAACAATTCGGGTCGAACCGGGCTGGGAAGGAAAATCACAGGGCAATTCTATTGAGTAACAAAAACGGCCGACTGGTCCCCACCACGCAGAAGATCAACGCCGGACCTCCCCTCGAGATCGGCAAACCCCTCGGCATCTCGTTGTTGAGTTTCTTTCCCGGCACCATCAAGAAGGACTGGGGTGGCAAGGCCGAGATCATGATCACGTCCGAGATCCGGTTCGGCCCCCTGAACCAGGCGGCGCCGAGGCGGATCAACATGATGTTACCCGGGTATGATTACCAGCAGGCCGACCCGGTCAGTGATTA
>JBDRBC010000376.1:0-2792 GCA_043823125.1 bacterium
TGCCCAGTGGAGGGAGGCCAGGATCACGATCCGCTGTATCGTTGCCAATGAATCCGAACGAGAGCGCGCCGAGACCGATCTCAAGGCGCTCATTCTCGAGACCCGGATCCAGGCCGTACCCGAGGTCATCATCAAGCCGCCCGACCGCAGCGTTGTCGAGGTGATGCACGAGACCAGCCGCCGGGCGGACATCGTTTTTCTCGGTCTGATGGACCCCGAACCGGGAACCGAAGCCGAGAACGCCGAACGGCTGTCCGTCATGGCCAGCGGTTTCAACACGACCATCTTCGTGCGGAACGCGGGGGAGTTCGCCGGGCACCTGATCTGAGGCGGTTACGAGCTGTTCGCTGACCGTCCCACGAACTCCAGCAGCTCGTGTTTGAGCATCCACAGCACCAGATACTGATCCCGCCAGGAGCTGTCGCTGTCCGACACCCAGAGCGTACTGACCGGAATTGTCTCCCGAGCCAGCTCGATCAACCGGGCCGCCTTGCCGGGATCGATCAGCTCGTTCATGCCCGAGAGC
The DNA here is from genome assembly GCA_043823125.1 of bacterium. Lineage (GTDB taxonomy): Bacteria > Krumholzibacteriota > Krumholzibacteriia > LZORAL124-64-63 > LZORAL124-64-63 > JBDRBC01. The sequence goes on from JBDRBC010000376.1 coordinate 527, forward strand.
AAGGGATAGGTGCTGCCGGACTCCAGCAGACTGGTGGCGAACGGGGTGGCCTGGACCCGGTCGTCGGGGGCGAGGAACCGCGTGGCGTAGTGGTCGAAGCTCTGGAAGATGGCCATGGCGAGGGGGTCTTCTGCCAGGGTGGGCACCTGGTCTGGTGCTCGACCCGATGTCGGCGTGAATCCGCCCTTCAGCTCGGTCCACAACGTCTCCAACCGACCGATGATGGCGCGATGCGTGTACTGCTGCCGGAACCGGGCCTGGGCCGCTTGGGCCAGCCGTAGTCGCAGCGGTTCGTCGTCGAAGAGTGTGGTCAGGGCATGACTCAACGCGGGGATGTCGACCACCAGACTCTGGGCCGCCAGACGGTGGAAGGTCAGGTTGTCCATGACCGGCTGCAGCAGCTCGAGCTCGTCGTGCCGGCCCCAGATGGTGGGCACGCGTTGCCCCACCTCGTCGGTCACCAATTCCCGGTAGCCGTCGAAATCGGACACCACCAGCGGCAAGCCGTGGGACATGGCTTCGAGCAAGGTGAGGCCGAAGGTCTCCTGGGGGTTGTCGGCCACCGAGACGAAGAAGTCGGCGGCCTGGAACAGATCCGCCTTGGTCCGCTCGTCCGGTTCGCAGACGAATGTTACCCGGTCCGCCAGGCCCTGGGCCCGGGCCCAGAGCTGGATGACCTTGTAATAGTTCTCATCGTGGAGCGCACCCGCCAGTAACAAGCGCCACGGCCGGTTTACCGGTTCCGTGCGTCGAAACGCCTGCAACAACGGAAACAGATCCATCTTGTCGAAATCCGAGAAGCGTCCGAAGCCGAGGGCAATGACCTCGTGCGGATCGAGTTGTTGTCGTTGCCGGGCCGCCGCGCGCTGGGCGGCGCCGCAACGGGGGGGGCTGTCGTCCCCGGTTTCGTCGTCGATGCCGAGGGGGATCACCTCGAACCGGAATCGTGGGGGCAGCAAGTCGAGACCGTTTTCGATCCGCTGGCAGCAGTTCCGGATGACCTGCTCGCCGCACGACGACGAACAGACGAGGGCGTCACTGGGGCCGGCGCCGAGTTGTAACATCTCCAGGTACCGGCCCATGTACTCCTGGTAGCTGATGGAGTGGATGAAGGCGGTCACAGGCACCGGCGCCTGCAGGCGATTGCGGATCCGACACAACGGATTGAACCACTGCACGTGATCGCTCTGGTGGAAAACGGTGTAGTCCGTGTCCCGCAACCGGTCGGCCAGCTCGGTGCGGGTGAAGAGCTTGACGCGGTGCCGCTGACCCAGGGCCTCGAGTAGCGGTCCGTGGCCGGCCTCGAACTGCGCGACCTGGGCGGGACTGGCCAGGAAGAAGTGGTACTCGTCGAAACTGCCGTGGCGCAGCAAGGCCCGGAAGAAGTAGTAGTTGGCGGCGTTGCGGCCCACCCGGTGGCGGCCGCCGGTAGGTGACGGGTACTCATCGAGGCTGGCCCAGATTCGCTTGGTCATGACCGTGGTCGCCTTTCCCTGGCCGGCGGTCGAAAGGATGGCCGATCGCACCGCTATTGATGAATTGGATCTGTCATCACGCTCACCGCAATCGTTCATTCAGTAGTAAATCACCACTCGGAGTGGCAGACAAGATCGATATTGTGGCGCAATCGTGGTCAGACAGGCCAATTACGGAATGACGGTTTACCAAATTTGCGGTATAATTCTCGGAATGTTTGTCGTTTTGTCGCTCGTTTATCACCATCCAGGAGGGGCTCCATGCCGCATCACACCCTGTCGTGTCCAAGAATGTCTGTTCTTCTTTGTTGTCTGGTCTGCTTCTTCGCCCTGCCCGTTTTGGCCGAGGAGTGTGTCGAATACGAATCGCTGTCCCCCCTGACGGCCATGACCAGTACGCCTGGCGCCGCCCACTCGGTGGCCGTGACCGGCGACTATCTGCTTGTCGCCGACGGTACGGCCGGGCTGCAGGTCTATAGTATCGCCTCTCCCTCGAATCCGACCCTGGTCGCCGGTGTCGCTCTGCCGGGAATCGCCCGCGACGTGGTCATGACCGGTAATCTCGCGCTGCTGGCCGCCGACGGGCTCCAGGTCGTGGATATAACCGAACCCACGGCGCCGACCCTGGTGGGAGCCCTGGACGTGGGAGACGTCGTCTCCGGGCTCGAGGTCGTCAACGGTCTCGTCTATCTGTACGGCGCGTACACGGACTGTGCCTTGGGCAGTTGCGATCTCCATATCGTCGACATCAGCGATCCGGCGGCGCCGGTTCTGCTGTCCACGTTGGTCGA
>JBDRBC010000377.1:0-3017 GCA_043823125.1 bacterium
CGATGGCGGCCTGTTCGCCGACATTCGGGCCGAACTGCCGGGTGTGCAGTACGGCACAGCCATCTGGGGCGATTGCGACAACGACGGCGACCTGGACTGCTGTCTGGCCGGCCGGACCGCCAGCACGGAACGCATCGCCCGGGTGTACCGGAATGATGGCGACGGATTCGAGGATCTACAGGCGGGTCTCGCCGGCGTGGACAGGGCCGCCCTGGCCTGGGGAGACCACGATGGCGATGGCGATCTCGATCTCTTCCTGCTGGGCGCTGCGGCTGGCGGTGACCTGGCCTGTCTGTACCGGAACAACTGTACGGTGGCGAACAGCCCACCGGACGTTCCCGGAAATCTAATGGGAATCCTGGGCATCAACACGCTTATTCTGAACTGGGAGGCGGCCACGGATAACGAAACTCCGACCACCGGTCTGACCTACAACCTGCGGGTGGGGACCACGCCTGGCGGATCGGAGTTCCTTTCGGCCCAGGCGTTACCGGGTACTGGATACCGGTTGGTGGCTGAGCCTGGCAATGTCGAGCACAACCTGACCTGGACCGTGAACAGTCCGATCCTGGCCGGGCTAGATTCGGTGTACTGCTCCGTCCAGGCCATCGACGCGGCCTATACCGGTTCCCTGTTCTCCACCGAGATCATGGTTCACCGTGACCCGACTACGGTTTCCGAACCCGAGGCGCCTCGCCGCTTTGCCCTGCACGGCAACCGCCCCAATCCGTTCAATCCGGTCACGACCATCGTGTTCGACCTGCCTGGCACGCGGGAAGTCGATCTCACCATCTACGATGCCATGGGTCGTCGTGTACGACGCCTGATCCAGGAGCGGATGCCAGCGGGGAGACATGCAGTCAAGTGGGATGGGAGATCCGACCAAGGCCGTACCGTGGCGTCGGGAGTCTATTTCTACCGGCTGCAAGCAGAGGAGTTCAACGAGTCCAGGCGAATGACACTCGTCAGATGAGTCCGGGGTGATTTGCCCCGATCCCCTGGATGACGATTCAGATTCTCGCCCTAATCCAGCTCACCCACCTCTTCCGACATGACAATCCCCGCCTCTTCCAGCTCCGCCAGAATGGGCTTGTAGATGCTCGGATGCATCGGAATCTGGCACCCCGTCAACGGCATCTGTCCCGTCAGGATCAGCTTCACCGCCTGCAGGATGACCATGTCCCGGCCCTCGGAGGTCAGTTTCAGCTGGCGGTTGAGCAGCTCCACCATGGCGTCGGCCGCGGTCTCGCCCTGTACCCCGGTCTTCTCCAGGGAGAACAGGCCCAGCCACTTCAGGTCCTGGATGATGTTGCCGGTGGGACTGATGTGCAGGTAGCTGGCCACTCTCGAAGCCAGGTCGTCGCCGGCGATCTGGGTGGGAATGAACATCTCCACGAGCTCGGCCCAGGTGCGCTCGGCCAGATTCGGGATCCGCAAGGTCTCGTTGGGTAGGCCGAGACGGACGAGCTGGGTCCAGGCCTCGCAGAACCCCGGGTAGCGGATGGTCCCGCGGATCATGTTCTTGACCTCGGGGATGCCGTACAGCTCACGGTAGGAGAGGGAGTCACGGTTGGGATACGCCTCCATGGCGCCGATGCCGGGCACCATCACCGGCCAGGAGTTCTGGAACAGCTGATGGTACGGCACGATGCGCAGATTGCCGCGATCGAGGAACTGCGCCCCCTTCTCGCCGGCCATCACCACGTTGCGCGGATTCCAGGTGATGACGTACCCGAACGGGTTGTCCTGGGCGTCGGGCGCGGGCAAGCCGCCGCCATACGATTCGAACGACACGATCTCCCCGCCCGCAGCCTTCACGCGATCGATGACCGTCATGGCCGTCATGTGGTCGATGCCGGGATCGAGGCCTACCTCGGTCAAGATGATCAGCCCCTTGCGCTGGGCCTCGGGATGGAAGGCGCGGATCTTTTCGTCCCGGTACGAGGCCGACACCATGTGCCGCCCGTTCTGCAGACAGTGCAACGCGATGCGTGGCTGGAAAGTGGGAGCGAGCATGTTCACCACCACATCGGCCTGCTGGATCTGGGAGGTGAGCATTTCCAGGTCGTTGACGTCGAACTCCAGGGCGTTGCCCCGCTCGTGTCCACCTACCCGCCGCTGGGCCGCGGTCAGGTCGCGGTCGCCCACGGTGACGAACCAGTCGTGTTCCTGGGCGTGCTATTTCAGTAATAACATGCGCCGACTCTGCCGGAAGTCACCTGCTTCGATCCGGTACAGATAGACGCCGGACGCCGTTATCCGCCCGTGGTTGTCCCGGCCGTCCCAGACCGCTTCGTGAAAGCCAACCGGCAGCGATTCGTCCACCACGGTGCGCACCAGCCGGCCGCCCAGGTCGTACACGGTCAGTTCCACCTGCTCGGCCCGCGGCAGGTCAAAGCGTATTGTCGTTAGTGGGTTGAACGGATTCGGGTAGCAGGCGTGCAGGCGGAACACTACCGGCCGCAGCAACGGTCCGTCCACACCAGTCGGGGTGCAGTTCTCCGGCCAGGCTCCGATGAGCCCACACAGGGGATTGTTGTCCGCGGCGCATGGCGACAAGCCGCTCAGGTGGAAGTCGCCGGCGAGGGTGTCACAGAAAAGCGGGTCCAGGTTGATATTCCCGGGCTCGGCGAGCTGTGGGGCAATGCTCCCCATCCAGTCGCCGCCACTGTTGCCGAACAGGTTACAGCACTCGAGGTTGGTCGCTTCCCCCCTAGGGTGTTCCTCGTGGAGCGCACCACCGCCCTGGCCATAAGCGATAATGGTGTTGCCGAGGTAGGGCGAAGAACTGTTGACTTGAATACTTCCACCGACAGGAGCGCTGTTGCCGAAAAAGGTACAGCCAGACAGGCTGTCGTCGGCGCCGGTATCGAAGTATAGGCTGCCGCCTTCAATGGTGGCCTGGTTCAGGATGAAGATGCAGTTCTGGAACTTAGCGGCATCGTTGGTGAAAACTGTTGTGCCAGCCCCGCCGTTAGCCGCGCGGTTTTCCAAGAAGGCGCAATCCGTGAAGACGG
>JBDRBC010000378.1:0-10206 GCA_043823125.1 bacterium
CGAACCCCCGTCGAGGGTGCGGAAGATGCCGCCGTCGTTGGCGAAGTAGATGATGTTGCGATCGGTGGGGTGATAGACGAGATCGTGATGATCGGCGTGGGAATAGTCAGGCGCCCCTTCCGGTTCGCCCGGTTGCACCTGACCGAAATACCACTGTTGCCAGTCCGACATCCTCTGCAGTGCGCCGCCACCGGTGGTCGATTTCCAGATGTCGATGCCCACCGTGAAGACCTCGTCCGGGTTGTCCGGGTTCACTGCCACGTCGTGAGAGAACCAGCCCTGCCACTGGGAGTAGTCGGTGGTCGACATCAAGGTCCAGGTGTCGCCGCCGTTGTCGGTCCGGCTGAGCCAGGTCCACTCGCTGCCCAGACCGCCGTTGCCGGAACTGGCCAGGATGGTGCCGGGTTGCGAGTCGCAGATGGAGAGCAGCGTCTTGCCCCGCAGGTTCGTGGGGATGGCGGTGGAGAGGAGTTGGGTCCAGCTCACGCCGCCGTCGGTGGTGCGGTACAGCCCCTGACCGACGCTGTGCAGGTTGCCACAGGCGATGATCACCGTATTGGGATGGTCCGGGTTGATGACCAGATCGGTCACCATGATGGTGGAGTGGACCGGGTCCCAGTTCTTGCCGTTGTCGATGGTTTTGTAGGTCCCCTCGGTGGTACCGGCCCAGATTATGCCCGATTTGCGGGGACACATCTTGACCACCTGCACCCCCCGCTCCTGGTGGGCGGACCAGTCCAGACTCTTGGTCCAGGTGAGACCGCCGTCGGTTGTCTGGAGGATACCGATGCCGTAGCTGCCGCGGGTCAGACGATCGGCGATGCCGCCCTGGGTGTCCTGGTAGGCGTAGACCTCGCCGGTGCCGATGAAGATGGTGTTGGAATCCTTGGGCGAGATGGCGATGGAGCTCACCGCCAGCACGGGATAGCCGGTGGACACGTACTGCCAGGCCAGGGCGCCCCGGCCGCCGGTGTAACTCCGCCACAGGCCGCCACTCGCCGATCCGGCGTAGACCGTGTGCGGATTGAGGGGATTGAGCGCCACCGCCAGGGTCCGGCCGCCGATGTTGTGGGGGCCGAGTGGTTGCCAGGGCGTGACCGCCCGATCCTTCTCCATAACCTCGGGCAGATCACGCTGCGCCTGGTCGAACGCCTCGACGAAGCCGCGGCTCGGGAAGGTCTTGCTCGGATACGCCCGCTGGGTGGCCCAGAATTCCAGCGACGACATGGCGCCGGAAGTTTCGCGCTGCTCACCGGGTTCGGCCGATTCCGGCGTCATCTGCCGGGAGGCCGGCAGCAACCAGCCCAGACAGAAAAACCAGGCCAGACATAAACAGGCCACGAATCCATTCAGGATCGTTTGCATGGGATGAACCTCGCCGAATAATTCCAGCAAATGGAAGTGACAGCGTCGGGGGAGGGACAGTATCAATTGTATGCTATTTCGTCGGGGCGAGCAATCGGACGGCATCCGGGACAGATCCGGGACAGATCCCGTCGCAGCCGCCGGTCATGTGCTATATTTTCGAGTCGAGTCGCTCATCTGGTTCCCGCCGGCCACGGCGGAAGAGTTTTCGGACGAAGGAGTTGCCTTCATGATCGGTCAGTCAACCCACGGATCCTGGCGGTCCGTTTTCTCCTGGTGTCTCATCCTGCTGGTCTTCGGTTCAGTAACAGCGTGCGGCCCCAAGCAAGCGGGAGAGACGGCCGGCTTGCCCGCCCTGGAAGAGCTGAACGTGGTGCTCATCGTCATCGACACCCTCGGGGCGAAACATCTCGGTTGTTTGCAACCCGGGCTTACCACCAGTCCCAACATCGACCGGCTGGCGCGCAGCGGGGTGTTGTTTCGCAAGGCGTACACCACCTCGCCGTGGACCGAGCCGGCCGTTGCGTCGCTCTTCACGTCACTCATGCCATCCGACAGCAAGATGCTGTTCATGTTCGACTACCTGGATGCGGAGCACGAGACCCTGGCGGAACTCATGCGCGCCCGTGGCAAGCGGACGGCGTCGGTGGTGAGTCATTTCCTGGTGGGGGGGCGCTACGGATTCGACCAGGGTTTCGAACGGTGCAGCGAAGAACCGGTGGGCGACTACACGGCCATCTCCTCCCAAAAGGTGACCGACCTGGCTCTCAAACGGCTGGACTGGCTCAAGGACGAGAACTTCTTCCTTTTCGTCCACTACTTCGATCCCCATTTTTTCTACAACCACCATCCGCAGTTCGATCGGACCACCGGGTATTCGGGTCAGCTTGAAACCGGCATGGCGCGGGGGCAGCTACGCGAGATGCGGTTCGATCTCGACCAGACCGACCTCGATTTTCTGGTGGGACTCTACCGGGAAGAGATCGCCTTCGTGGACGAGCAGATCGGCCGCCTGCTCCGGCGGCTCGAGGTGCTTGGATTGTCCGAGAACACTCTCGTGATCCTCACCGCCGATCACGGCGAGGCGTTCATGGAGCACGGCTGGATCGGTCATACGCGCAACCTGTACGACGAACTGCTGCACGTGCCGTTGATCCTGAGCCTGCCCGGATCCCTCGAACCGGTCACCGTGGACGCGAAGGTCTCCCTGCTCGACGTGGTGCCCACCCTGCTCGCCCTCTCGTGTGATCCGGTGGCCGAACCCGACTGGCAGGGCCGATCGTTGCTGGGGTATCTGGCTGACTCGGGTGGTTCCGGATCCGACGCCACCTCCGCCTCCGCCGACACGGACCGCGGCCTTTTCGCCGAGGTCTCGTTCATGCAGCCGGCGGACTGGCCGGCCGTGAGCGAGGAGGAGAAGACCGCCTTCTTCACCGCCCTGCGAGCCGGCGAGCTGAAGCTGATCCACGACATCAAGCTGGATCGGTACGAGCTGTACGACCTGTCGCAGGATCCGGGCGAGGGGCACGACCTGGCGCCGGCCGGACACCCGGCGCTCACCGAGCTGCAGCAACAGTTGCTGGCCTGGGAGGCGGAACGGGTGAAAACCTGGGACAGCAGCCTCGAGACCATGCAAGAGGCCGATCCGGCCGTGATCGAGCGGATTCGCTCGCTGGGGTATCTGCGTTGACCAGACCCTCCGTCAGTTCTACGGGGACGTCGTCTCTGCAGCGGAGTCGAGGTTATTGCCGGGTGGCCGATCAGGTCAGACTGGCCAGGAATCGGTTCAGCTCGGCAACGAAGGCATCCGGCTGATCGATGAAGGGCCAGTGACCCGACGGCTCGATCCGGATCCAGTCTACACCAGCCGCGTCGAGCAGTGCGTGTGATCGCTCGCTGACTCCGTTGGGCACCCCGGCGAGGTAGCAAAACGGCATGGGCAGCGCCGCCAGGCGACTGGCCAGGTCGCCGGCGTCGGACCTGGCCAGCAACTCCACGCTGTTCCGGTGGTAGGTGGTCGGATCGGCCAGGCGGAGGCTGACATAGTAACCACGCTGAGCCATATCCCCGCGCCCGCGGCGGTGGACGGTTTCCCGGAGCCGGTCGAATCCGCTCTTCAGGAACTCGCTCTCGCTGTACTCGGCTGCGCGGCCACTGAAGACACAGTCGTCGTGACACTTGTTGCCGTCCACATCCACGAGGCCGGCCACCAGATCGGGATAGGACTCGGCCAGCAGCAGGCCGACGATGCCGCCCTGGGAATGGCCGATGACCACCAGGGGGCTGGTGTCGCCCACGACGGACTCACTTTCCCGAAGCCAGTGCGCCAGGTGATCGGCCTGCGCCGCCAGATCGAGCGGTTGTTCCGGCCAGGGACTCCGACCGTAGCCGGGCAGATCGGGTACGAGCTGGCGCCGGTCGGCCAGGCCGGGGTGCAACAGCAGATGTTCGAAGCAGAGCCCGGACTCGCCCAGACCGTGGATGTAGAGCAAGCAACCTCGCGACTCCGGTGGCCGGCAGTCGCGGATGAACATGCCGTGCTCGATGGCACGCCTGATCTGAAAATCGTGCATGGTCGTCTTCTCCCGTTTCGGACTCAAAGATGGTGCGTTATACTGTCGGCCGCAATATGTCCGGAATATGTCCGGAATATGTTTGGAATGTGTCCGGAATATGACCGGACTATCATCCGGAATAGAAACCGAAGGTCGTCCGAATAACTGTATGGAATCCAGTCCAACCGGGAGGCTCCCTCTTGAACGAACGAACCGGAATCCGTGTCTTGCACCTGCTGGGCCTGCTCTGCCTCGTGGTCGCGCTGCCCGTGCCGGTCACCAGCCAGACAGAAACCGATCCGATACCGCTGACCAATTATCACGACGAGAGCGATTTTATGCCCTCCACTCCCGGTGTGACCGGCGGGGTCGTGGGCGCTCTGGCCAATCCGGCGGCCTGGGCCCTGGCTGGCCGGCGTGAGGCCGCGTTCTGGTGGGACGATCGCGAGCCCGGCGGCAACAACTTCGAGAACCGCGGGTTCTCGGTCGGGCGTCATCTGGGGTTTGCGCACAACCGCCGGCTACTGGCGCTGGGCGAGGAGACGTATCGCCTGGAGGATTACCAGCTCGGCCTCGCGTTTGGCGACCGGGCCGGCGGTTTCGGTCTGGCCTATCGCTGGTCCAGCAGCGAACTGCCGTCCCTGCCGCGAGAGGACGCCGTGGTGCTGGGGGTCATCGCCCGGCCCAATCGGTGGTACTCGCTGGGGCTGTCCGGACAGTTCTCGGCGGAGTCGGACGCCAAGCTCGGGGTGGCCGACGTGGGGATCCGGCCGCTCGGGCGGGACTGGTTGACCATCTTCGCCGATTTTTCACTGGCCGACGGACAAGATCTGGCTGACGGCTTCTGGGGCGCCGGCGCCGAGATCCGGCCGGTTCCCGGTCTCCATCTAGGAGTCAAGTTCCGGGAAGTCGACGGCTTCGGGGCGGAGTACAGAACTACTTTCCATGCCGGCGTCACGCTGAATCAGCTCGGCCTCCATTTCCTGCCCGGGTACGACGAGGACGGCGGGCAGACCCACACCACCTATCTGGTGCATCTGTCTCCCACCTACCCCAACTTGCCTGTGGATATCGACCTCTTCGAGCCCGACGGTCGTTACGTGGTGGTGAATCTGGAGAACAAGCGACTCACATACCAGAAGTACCGCTGGTTCGATGACAAGCGGGTAGCCTGGCTCGATCTCGTGCAGTGGCTCGACATCATTCGTGATAGTGACGAGGCCGCGGGTGTGGTGCTGAATCTGGCCAGTTTCCAGACCCGGCCTTCCCTGGCCTGGGAGCTACGCCAGAAGCTGCTGGAGATCAAGGCCACCGGCAAGGAGATCATCATCCACATCGATCGCATGGGGATGACCGGGTACTACCTCGCCTCGGTGGCGGATCACCTGACCATCGATCCCCTGGGCGGACTCGGTCTCATGGGTGTGGCCATGAAACGGACCTATCTCAAGGGGACCCTCGAGAAACTCGGCATCGGGGTGCAGGAACTCCGGTACTTCACCCACAAGTCGGCCATGGAGATGTTCGCGCGCGAGGGGATGTCCGAGGCCGACCGCGAGCAGCGGGGCCGTATCGTGGATGTGGTCTACGAGATGGTGCGGGACGGGGCGTGTGAGACCAGGGGAATGACCGCGGCGCAGTTCGATGCCGTGGTGGACGAGGATGCGGTCCTCTTGGCCAGTACAGCGCTGGAACGGGGGCTGGTGGACGGCATCGCCCGCTGGGACGACATCCCGGTCTGGCTGGCCGAGGAACGGAACGGCGGATTCCTGTGGAGTCCGTCGCAATCCGAGACCGTCCGGCACCATCCCGACGAGGTGTGGGGCCTGCCGCCCAAGATCGCCGTGGTCTTCGCCGTGGGCGGTTGCGACATGGACAGCGGTATCCAGGGACGCGCCACCTCGGCGTATCTGCGCGGACTGGCGAAGGATCCGTCCGTGGCTGCAGTGGTATTACGCGCCGACTCCCCCGGGGGCGACGCCTTGCCGAGCGACCTGGTGGCCGACGCCATCACCACGCTGCGTGAAGCGGGCAAGCCGGTCATCGTCAGCCAGGGAGACGTGGCCGCTTCTGGAGGTTACTGGATCAGCATGAACGGCGACAAGATCCTCACCACGCCGGCCACCATCACCGGGTCCATCGGTGTCATCGCGGGCTGGTTCTGGGACGATGGTGCGGGGGAGAAGACGGGCTTGACTCACGACGGCGTCTACCGTGGCAAGCACGCCGAGCTGTTCAGCGGCGTCCGGTTCCCGCTGCTCGGCGTCTCGTTGCCGACCCGGCCTCTCGATGACGAGGAACTGGACTATATCGAGAAGTCCATCCTGGAAATGTATGACGACTTCGTGGCGCGCGTGGCCCAGGGGCGCGGCCTCGATGAGGCCCAGGTACGGCGGGTCGGCGAGGGCCGGGTCTGGATGGGGGGTGACGCCATCCAGAACGGACTGGTGGATGGGTATGGTGGTCTGACCGACGCCATCGCCCTGGCCCGCGAGATGGCCGGCCTGAAGACCGATGAAGAGGTCAGACTGGTGGAGTTTCCGCCGCGACCGCTGCTGGAGTTCCCCGGGTTCGGACCGCAACTGCCGGGCCTGTTCTCGCTGCTCTCCCCGGTCACCGGCTGGCTCGGGCTCACGGGGAAGCAGCCGGAGACGTCGGATCTGGCCGACCTGGAAGAGGAAACCGAGCCCGATGTCGAGCTGCGGTATTTCCGTACCCTCCAGCAAGCCGCGGGCTCGCCGGTGTTGCTGGTGCCGCCGGATGCCTTACCGGACGAGTGGCTCGAGAATCGCTGACTGATGGATTCGGCACCTGATATCGCAGACGGGGAGCCCTCGCCGATCCGGGAGACGAACCGGAACCCATCGAGGTGATCTGCTACCGGACCCTGGAGTGATCACCACAACTTCGTGAGGTTCGTTCACCCGGGCTGTTTGATGGCGGGCGCCGATCTCTGGGACGGCGTCCGCCGTTTCTATGACCAGCGGTATTTTTGGGTTATCCGGACACATCCTCTTATCAGGACATTCAAAATGATGTACGGTATTGTCAAACAAAGATACGCTCTGGCCTGGGGCTTTTCAGGGGATCGTAGTGAAGTCACTTGTTATTGGGCTGATATTCGGTACCACTCTATTGTCACTCTCCCGGCCAGTGCCGGCGGACGACCGTGTCTGGCTGGTGCCGGTCGACGCGCCGACCATCCAGGCCGGGCTCGATTCCGCCGTGTCCGGCGATCAGGTACTCGTGGTATGCGGCACGTACCTGGAGCACGATATCATCCTGCAGTCGGGCGTTTTTCTCAGCAGCTTGACCAGTGATCCTGACTGCGTCACCGTGGATGCCCAGGGACAGGGACCGGTTTTTCGGGGCGTCAACCTGACCCCGGGGACCTTCATTTCCGGATTCACCATCACCGGCGGTCAGGCCTCCGGGACGGAACCGGCCAACCGGGGGGGCGGAATGTCCGCCCGTGACGCCAACCTGATCATCTCCAGCTGCCGTTTCCTGTCCAACGAGGCCGAATTCGGCGGTGGAATGTACAGTGATGGTTCTTCCCTGACGCTGTTGAACTGCGAATTCGTCACCAACCAGTCCGACCAGGACGGTGGGGGCCTTCTGTGCGAGTCGGCCACGCTGCTGATCAGCGGTTGCCTGTTCAGTGATAATCGAGCGGGCAATAACGGTGGCGGGATCTGTCTTGGTGACACAACTCGCGCCTCCCTCTACACCAGCGATTTCCTGAGCAACTTCGCCGAGCTGAGCGGCGGTGGCGTGGCGCTCTCCGATTCCGCACATGTGGCGCTGGGGTGCGTTTTCAGCGGCAACCAGACTTTTCTACTGGACGGTGGCGGGTTGACTGGCGGTGACGTTTCGGTTCAGTACTGTCTGTTCAACGGCAATCGCGCCGGGCTGCTCGCCAGTGGCGGCGCCGTGAGTTGCCAGGCGGCGGACATCCTCGGCAGCACGTTCTGGGCCAACGAGTCCCAGCTCGGAACCGGCTCGGTGTTAAGAATCGCGTCCGGTGGTTCCAGCACGCTCCAGAATTCCATCCTCGCCGCCAACAACAGCGCGGTGATCCACTTCATCGGCGACGATACGGCACAGGTGTCCGGATGTAATATCCACGGCAACGACGGCGGTGACTGGGTGGGTGGCCTCGCGGGTCAGGGTGGGACCGGGGGCAACCTCAGCGCCGATCCGCTGTTCTGCGATGCCGGCCAGGAAATATTCACCCTGGCGCTGGATTCACCCTGCAATCCCGCCAACAATCCGGAAGTCGGGCTGGTGGGCGCCTATCAGGTGGGGTGCGTTGCCACGAATGCCTTTGCCTGGTTGATCAGTAGCAGTCTGCAAGATGCACGATACGGCGCGGGCACGGCCTGGGTGGATTACGACGGTGATACAAGAATTGACCTTTTCGTGGCCAACGAAAACGGCGGCACGGTCGCCCTGTACCGTAACGAGGGCGGTAACATCTTCAGCGACATCACCCCGGGCAGCGGTATGCAGAGTGCGGCCGGATTCGCCGCGGTGGCCTGGGGTGATTACGACAACGATGGTGATCCGGACTGCTTCCTGACCAGTCCCACTGCCGGTGTGGCCAACGTCCTCTACCGCAACGACGGCGGTGGTCTGTTCAGCGATGCCACCGATCCTCCCCTGAACGATGACCGGGACGGCCGGACGGCCGCGGCCTGGATCGACTACGACAACGACGGTTGGCTCGATCTCTATCTCGGCAGTCTGACCCGGGAGAACCTCCTGTTGCACAACAACGGCGACCTTACCTTCAGCGACGTCGCCACCGGGCTCGTCGGCGACTCGGGCCCCACCCGGACCTTCGCCTGGGGCGATTTCGACAACGACGGCGATGCGGACGTCTACCTGTCTCGTGACGGCGAAGCCAATCTGCTCTTGCGCAACGACGGCGCGGGCGTATTCAGCGATGCCACCGCGCCGCCGCTGGACGATCCCGGTGCCGGCAGGGGTGTGGCCTGGGGCGACTATGACAACGACGGTGACCTGGATCTCTATCTCGCCAATTATGATGGGGCCAACAAGCTGTTCCGGAACGACGGCGGCGCGGTATTCTCGGACGCCACCACCGGGGATCTCGGTGATGACTCGGCCGGTCGGAGTGGTACCTGGGGCGATTTCGACAACGACGGCTTCCTGGATCTGCTGCTCACCAACGACGGCGGCGGCAACCGTTTGCTGCGGAACCTGGGGGACGGTTCGTTCGCGGACCTGACCCCGCCGGTGATGGCCGACTCGGCTGCGAACTTCGGCGCCGGCTGGGGTGATGCCGACAACGACGGCTACCTCGACTGTTACCTGTCACGTCAGGGAACACCGAACCGACTCCTGCGCAACACACTGCCTCGAGCCCATCGCTGGCTCCGGTTGGTGGTGACGGGGACCATCGGTAACGGCAGCGGCATCGGCGCCCGGATCCGGATCGTGGCCGACGGCCGGACCCAGATCCGTGAGGTGGGCGCCAACAACGGGCTCTACTCCCAGAATGCGCCCGTCGTGATGTTCGGCCTCAACTCCAGCTCTCACGTCGATACGTTGCAGATCACCTGGCCCCGGACCGCCTTCCCCAGCTCCCGGACGGAAACCTTGACCCATGTGACGGCCAACCAGACCCTCCAGCTCATCGAGCCGCTGCAGCCCGGGGTCGGTGTGCCGTCGCCGGATCTGGTCCCGGCGGCTTTTCGTCTCCATCCGTGCCAGCCGAATCCCTTCAATCCCGCCACTACCCTCCGCTTCGATCTACCGGCGACCGGTCGGGTACAACTCAGCATCCACGATGTGGCCGGACGGCTGGTGCGGACCCTCATCGCCAACGAAGTCCGCCCGTCCGGTCATCACGTGACCGGCTGGGACGGGCGGGACCGGAGTGGAACCGCCGCGGCTTCCGGTCTATACTTCTGCCGTCTGACGGTCGGCTCGTTCCACGCCACGGAGCGGCTGGTGCTGGTCAAGTGAGTCACGAAAGGATTCCCCCATGTCGATCCGTCGCTCTGCCCTGCCGGGTGTGCTGCTGCTTTGCCTGCTGTTTCCCGACTTACCTGGCGATCTCCACGCCGCCGAGGGCATGTATCCCATGAGCGAACTCGGCGGGCTCGATCTGACGAGCCACGGCCTGACCATCACCGCCGAGGCCATCTACAATCCGGCCGGTCTGAGCCTGGTGGACGGCATCTGCAAGCTCGGCGGGTGCACCGGTTCCTTCGTCTCGGCGGACGGGCTGATGCTGACCAATCACCACTGCGCTTAC
>JBDRBC010000379.1:0-4927 GCA_043823125.1 bacterium
AGCTGACCGCTGCGGATGCTTTCTCCGGCCGCCAGATCGTCACCGCCGTGGAACCGGCCGGGCAGTTCTACGAGGCAGAAGCTTACCATCAGGATTATCACGCCCGACACGGCGGGAGCTGCCGGATCGATCCCTGAGTTCGGACAACAACCCGACCCCAGCAAGGCACCCGGACCACACCGGTCCAGGTGCCTGTTTTTGGCCGGGAACGGCCGCTAATTGAGCGTCCCCTGGCTGCCCCTTGCGTCTCGGCCGACTCTCTGCTATTTAGCAAACAATCGTTTCATCACCCGCCCTCCTGCCGGGAGCCGACATGCTGCACGACGCCATCGCCGTCATCGATTTCGGCGGCCAGTACGCTCATTTGATCGCCACCAAGGTGCGCCGATTACGGATTCTGGCCGAGATCCGTCAACCCGAAGACCCCATCGAGATGTTTGCCGGGTACCGGGGCATCATCATGTCGGGCAGCCCCGCCCTGTCGTCCCACGGTGAAGATTCGGGATACACCAAGGCGATTTACGATCTGGACGTACCGATCCTCGGGTTCTGCTTCGGCCACCAGGAGATCGCCAAGTTCTACGGCGGCGAGGTGATCAACGGCAAGCAGGAGTGGGGACGCGCCGATCTCCACCTGTTACGCGAGCACCCGCTGTTCACGGGTCTCGAGCCGACCGAACAGGTCTGGATGAGCCATTTCGATTCGGTGGCCTCGCTGGGCCCCGATTTCGAGGAGCTGGGATACAGT
The DNA here is from genome assembly GCA_043823125.1 of bacterium. Classification (GTDB taxonomy): domain Bacteria; phylum Krumholzibacteriota; class Krumholzibacteriia; order LZORAL124-64-63; family LZORAL124-64-63; genus JBDRBC01. The sequence continues at coordinate 749 of JBDRBC010000379.1, forward strand.
GTGCTCGGCAGCGGTCCGGCAGCAGTGAAACACCGCTACGCCGCCATCGGCTCGGACAAGCTGCGCCGGTACGGTTTCCAGTTTCATCCCGAGGTGGACGACACGTCTCATGGCGACGAGATGATCGCCAATTACGTCCGGGAGATCTGCGGCTGCCGCCCGTCCTGGACCATGGAGCAGTACATCGCCGAACAAGTCGACAAGATCCGCCAGCAGGTGGGCGACGGTTCGGTATTCCTGCTGGTTTCGGGCGGAGTTGATTCCACCGTGGCGGCGAAGCTGTTCGGCGAGGCGCTGGGCTCCGACCGCTTGCAGCTCCTGCATGTGGACAACGGCTTGATGCGCAAGGACGAGAGCCGACAGGTGCTGACGACCTTCGAGCAGCTCGGCCTGGCGGAGAACCTCCACTTTGTGGACGCCACCGACGTTTTTCTCTCCGCCCTCGGCGACGCGGTGGAACCGGAAGCAAAACGCCGCATCATCGGCACCACCTTCGTCGAGGTCTTCGAACGCGAGGCGCGACGGTTGGGTATCGAGGACCATTTGCTCGGTCAGGGGACGATCTATCCGGATACCATCGAGACCGGGGGGACCAAGCGGGCCGACACCATCAAGACCCACCACAACCGGGTGCCGGTCATCGAAGAGATGCTGGCGACGGGCAGGGTGATCGAACCGCTGGCGGAACTGTACAAGGTCGAGGTGCGCGAACTCGGCGAACGGCTGGGTGTACCCGAGGACCTGATCTGGCGCCACCCCTTCCCCGGACCGGGACTCGGTGTCCGTCTGCTCTGTTCCGACGGGGCGGACGCGGCAACGGAACAGCTCGCTGCGCTGACGCCGGCCATCACGGAAGCCGCCGCACCGTACGGCCTGACCGGTCTGCCACTCCCCATCAAGTCGGTTGGCGTCAAGGCGGACCTGCGGTCCTACGAGCACCCGGTGCTGCTTGGCGGCGAGGCGGACTGGCCCCAGCTCGAGGAGGCGGCCGGCAGCATCTTCAAGACGGTTCCCGGCATCAACCGCTGCCTCTGGAATCTTGTACCCGGGATGCCGGAACGATTCCGTCCCCTGGCGGCGACCATGACCCGCGACCGTCTCGACCTGCTGCGGGAAGCGGATTTTCTGGTGATGGAAGGGCTGCGCCGCCACGGCATCTACCGCGAGGTCTGGCAGTGTCCCACGGTGCTGGTACCGCTGGAAATCGAAGGGGCGGGGCGGGAACTGTGCATTCTCCGGCCAATCCATTCCGAACGCGCCATGACCGCCACGGCGGCCCGGTTGCCGCTCCCCCTGCTCGCCGAGCTGCGGGCGGCGATCCTGGCCCTGCCCGGCATCTCGGGATTGGCCTACGATCTGACCAGCAAGCCACCCGGCACCATCGAATGGGAGTAGATCAGAGAAATTCCGAATCCCCGTGAGTGACCAGCCAGCTGTTCAGCTCGAAGATCGCCGGCGGTAATTCCCGCCCGGGAGCCGGGCGGACAAAGAACGGCTGTCCCTGCCCGCGTTTCAGGAAATTGGACCGGAAGTACCGTCGCGCCGGAGCCGGCATCGTCGACCAGGTCTTCAGTCGATACTTGGGAAATTCGCATTTCAGGACCGTCAGGAACGGATCGATCCGGGCCGGGTCGGACGTGAACGAAACCAGCTCCATCACAAGCGCGGTGCGGCTGTCCGCGAACTCGCGCACGATAAGCAGAGCCGCGAGAGCCTCCCCCGCGAACCGGAGAAAATAGCGGTAGCTGATCAGGGGATTGGTGAAGTAGCGCCAGGACAGGTACTCCGCCGAACGTTCGACCCCACATCGGCCAGCCACCGGCGCGGCGTTACCGGGGAGCAGCATCGCCGTCTCGCTGGCCGTCTTCTCCCGCACGTCGCCGGGCGAACAGCGCCACGACCGGGCACCGGTGAGCAGGTAATACAGGAACTCCGTGGTGAGCGGCGAGCGAGCGCCGGTCTGGAACACATGATCGGCCAGGGAGCCGATGGCGCTCCAGCCGTGCTTCAGGAATCCCGGGGCGGACAGCCGGTTGGCGAAGTTGCAGTAGAAATCGATGTCCTGGTTGGCCGCGAGCGCTTGGGTCAGGAGCTGCGAGAAGACCCCCCTGCCACGCTGACTCGGATGCACCACCGGATCAACGTCGCGACCGATGATGTAGACCCGCCCGTCCAGCACCACCCGCTTCTTGATGGCCGAGTACAGGCCGACCAACCGCTCGTCCGCGAAACCGAGGACCATGACCGAGGGCGCCAGCGGGTTGCGGAAGTGGAGCCACCGGAACCGCTCCACCGAGAACGCCGGATCATGGCCGCTCTGCAACAGCTCGACGCACTGCTGTTCGTCCTCGGGCCGGTACGGGCGAAAGGTGAGCATGAACGTTTCTCCTGTCGGGATCGCAAGGAATCCCGGGCAACATATCACACTCGCCGACGGTGCAAATCACAATTTCGCAGCGGTGATCTCGACAGGTCGGGACGGCCATCCGGGATATCCGTTGTTTTCCGGTAACGTTTCGTAAATACTCACGTACAGCTCGGGACACCAACACCATTATGGGTGCTCGGATATCACCAACATCTCGAATAGAAAGTGGAATCGAATGATCCAGGTGCAGGGACTGGTCAAGAAATACGGCTCACTGAAGGCGGTTGACGAGCTGTCCTTCGAGGTCAACGAAGGCGAGATCTTCGGACTGCTGGGACCCAACGGCGCGGGCAAGACCACCACCATCTCCATCCTCTCGACCCTGCTTGCCGCCGACGGCGGTTCCGCCAAGGTGTGCGGGTACGATGTGGCCCGTGACCAGGCTCGCGTCCGCAGCCGGATCGGGGTCGTACCCCAGGAGATCGCGCTGTACGAAGATCTTAGCGCGAGAGAGAACCTGACCTTCTGGGGTCGTCTGTACGGCATGGGCGGCAAGACTTTGAAACGCCGGGTCGACGAGCTGCTCGCCATAACCAGGCTGCAGGACCGAGCCAGCGAGAAGGTCGAGAAGTACTCCGGCGGCATGAAGCGGCGGTTGAACCTGGCCATCGGTCTGGTGCACAGCCCAGAAGTGCTGTTCCTGGACGAACCCACGGTGGGCATCGACGCCCAGGCTCGCAGCCGGATCCTCGAGCTGATCCGCGAGATGAACGAAGACGGCCTGACAGTACTCTACACCACGCACTATCTCGAGGAAGCGGAGCAGCTCTGTGACCGGATCGCCGTCATCGACCAGGGCAAGCTGGTGGCCCTGGGCAACAAGGACGATCTCATCCAGCAGATCGGCGACGTGGACTTGCTCCGCTTCGCCGTGCCGGAAGAGAAGGTCGAGGAAATCCAGACGGCTTGTGTCGCCTGGAACGAGTGCAAGGCCGTTGCTCAGCGCCGGGGCAAGCTGGAAATCCAGACTGCCGACGGAGCGTTACTGCTGCCGAAGGTCCAGGAACTGCTCGCGACCATGGATCTCCCGCTGGAACAACTCGAAGTGGAGCGCCCCAACCTGGAGACGCTCTATCTCAACCTGACCGGTCGGGCACTGCGGGAGTAGAGCCACCCGACCGGGACGACTGTCGGCCAGACCGACGACCACGATGGACCGGAGTGAATCGACCATGCGTGTCTGGATACTGATCGGCAAGGACCTGTTGCGCGTCTGGCGCGACCGGCGCGCCTTGCTGATCAATCTCGCCCTGCCGTTGATGTTGACTGCGGCCATGGGGTTGTCGTTCGGCGGCGGCCTCTTCGGCAAGAGCGGCATCAGCGCCATCCCGCTGGCCATCGTCGCCGAGGACCTGCCCTCCATGTTCCGGGATGGGCTGACCACCGCGCTGGAACAGACCGACCTCTTCCAGATCAGCTGGGTCGATTCCGCCACCGCCGACCGCCTGGTGCGACGGGGGGAAATCCAGGCCGCGGTGGTGATTCCGGCCGACGCCATCGCCCTGTTCCTCAGCGATGACGAGCTGGCGGTGGAACTCTGGAAAGATCCCAACAGTCAGTTCAAGGCCGATATCGTGGAGCAGATACTCTCCCGGCTGATGTTGCAGATACAGAATCGGGAAGCGGCACACAACGCCCTCTGGCCCGACGATTACCGGGAATTCGACGATCCGCAATCGGATCTGGCGGACTACTTCAGCAACGATCTCGGCAGAGCGTGGAGCGCCTGGATCGACGACGGACAGGTCGAG
>JBDRBC010000380.1:0-2282 GCA_043823125.1 bacterium
GTGCGGCGGGATTGCCGGTTTTTAGTGGCGCGGTCGTTTCGCTGCCAGGCTGCAGCGGCAACGATGGATCCTGGGGGAGGGTCCTGGTGGCGAACGGAGCCGGCGACTGGTCGGATCCATGCGGATTGGCGGCGCTGGATATCGGGAACCAGAACAACGCGGTAAGCAGCCAGCAGCATATCGTGGCGAAACGCATGGTGGTGAACCTCGACTTGTTTGAAGATCAACGAATCGGAACGTCGTATTGACACGCGGGAGGCGAGCAGTGTTACGCACTTCCTGGAGTGGAGTTGCGGTGTAACGGGTATGCCACTCGCGCGTCGAGCCGGGTGACATACCCGTGTTGAACGTTTCTATTTACCGGACCAGTGTCAAAGTCTTACGGACCTGCCCGGACCGGGTCTGCAGCCGGATGTTGTACACGCCACTGGCCACCGCTCGCCCGGCTTCGTCACAGCCGTTCCAGATGTATCGCTTTTCACCGGCGGCACCATCACCCGTGTGCAAGGTGCGGATGCATCGCCCCGCCAGATCGTAAATGGCCAGCTCGGCCGGCCCCGGCTCGGCCAACCAGAAACGGATCTCCACCTGGGGGTTGAACGGGTTCGGACTGGCATTCAAACGCAGGTCGTACGCACGGTCGTTGTCCAGCTCGAGGCGTTCGACCACCGATTCCCGGAAGGCGCCCTGGAATAGCAAGGTGTAGATACGCGGCCAGCCCACCGGTTCGTCGTCCACGAGTGTGGTGCTCAATCCCCGCTCGTGTGGTCGTCCCGCACCGAAGTCCCGCCCGGACCAGATTCGGGTCTTCTCGCCGTTGGGGCACTCCCGCACCAGCCTGAACCGATTGAAATCAGCGAATGAGGTGATGATCTCCAGCCGCGCCGACTCGCCCGCGGCCGTGGCGGCCAGCTCGGTGCGCTCCACGCCCACGGGGGTGTTGTCGGGATGGAGCCAGTGGACCTGGTACTCCTTGCCGTTGACGCCGGTGCCGGGATCGTTGTCGCGGTCGTAGAAGGCGCCATGGTAGATCACGGCGGCCTCGGTGGCGTTGGCGATCAGCTCGTCGAGATTGGCCCCGGCAACCAGAGCCATCTGGAAGGTGATCTCCGCCTCGGGGTCCAGATCCGGAAACGGCCCGACGCTGATGAGATACCGGTAATCGGCCGGCACGGCCGACGCGGGATCGATCATGATCTCGGAGAGTAACTGATACCGCTCGGCATCGTTGGTGGGGTCGCCGCCGGCGGAAAACGGCTGCTGCGCCTCGAGGCGCTGGATACCGTTGAGGCCCACCGCCGTGGGAGCCGTGGTGCCGGTGGCGTCCGTGGTGTGGCCCAGCAACACGGCACCGAGGTAGCCTCCCTGCGGGGACGTGTTGCCATCGTACATGTATCCCATGTCGATCCAGATGGGGTCACCGTCACGGATTGGAACCGATCCGCACCAGGACCCGAACATGTCGTCTTCGGCGCTGCTGCTAATGGCCGGGATGTCGGCGTCGACGAAGAAGCCCATGTACACGTTCTGTAGATCGGACACGCCGATGTTCCGGACCGTGAAGTCGAAACAGACGAAGTCGCTGCCGTACGCCCCGTCCCACTGGAAGGACTGCTGGGTGATTTTAAGGTTGAGGGGTGTGTGGTCCGGATACATTTCCTGGGCGTCGCCGGTGTTGTCGTACATGACGCACTCGAGGTGCTGGTCGCCGATGGCGGCGAAGTCCTCGTCGATGAGGCTGTCCCCGTCGTTGTCGTATCCGTCCAGGGGATCCTCGTCCTCGGCGCCGTCGCCGTCGTCGTCCGCATCGGGCCAGGGGTAGCGGTTGCCGCCCGGGGCGCCGTGGGAGGTCTCGTAGATGGTGTCCTCCGGCCCTTCCTCCGCTCTTATCTCGGCCGCGAACTGACCGGTGCTCACGAGCCGTTCTCCCAGCATGACACCGCCCACCCAGAGGCCGCCGCCCCAGAGGTGGTTCACGCCTGATGCGCCGGGCCAGCGGGCCGAGGGGGCGTGGGAGTAGGTGGTGGTGGCGCTGGGATGCGAGCCGATGAGGCCCCAGTTGGTGATGTTGAGCCACAACTCGCCGACATTGTGGACCATGGAGCCGTCCGTCACGTAGACCTTGGTTGTGGCGTCGGTGGGTTGGGCGCCGGGAGGTGGCGCCGCGCCGGCCGTGGCGAATCCGAGGGCCAGGCCGAGCAGGCAGAGGGCAGCAACAGAAACACGAAACAGGTTCGTCGGGGACATGATCTTCTCCTACTTTCCGCCAGCCGGTGTGGGGG
>JBDRBC010000381.1:0-8557 GCA_043823125.1 bacterium
GTTGAGGTCTTCCGATCCGGTCACGAACAATACGGGACGGTCCTCGGTGGCAGCCTGCTCGATGGCTTCCTCGAGGGCCTCGATGCCGGGTAGCCGCCGCAGTGCCGGTTCCGTGCCTGGCCGCACCGAGAAGATGTAGAACACCATGATTCCCGTCATCAGCAGGCCGATGAGCAGCAGGTTCAGACGACTGCGATTGAACCATTGATGGGTAGCGTGCACGGGGCCGGCCAGTTCCGAGGTGATGGATTCGGAGCCGGTCACTGCCAGAACCTTGTAGTAGTACGGCACCCCGCTCCCGGCGTCGATATCGACGTATCGGCGGCTGCCCGACCGAACCCGTCCCACCGTTTCGAAGGGACCGCGCTGGTTTGGCGATCGCAGAATCTCGTAACCGGTGATGGGGCCCGTCAGTCCTTGATCCTGGGCTGACGGTTCCCAGGTGATGATGATGGCGTTTCCGTTGTCGTTGGGACGATCACAGACCTGGATCCAGCTCGGCGGCGTGATGGAAACCGGGATCTGATCCTGGGCCGAGGCTGCACCCGGCAGCATCGTCATCAGGAGAGTCAGAAGACAGCAGACCACTCCGGCCACGGTCAGCTGCCATCGCCGGCATTTTTCCCGGAAGTTTCTGTCCAGGAATAACCAGTTGAGCCTGCAGGGTCTGATTTTCCCGCTCCTCGACCTAAATGGTTCGATTCAGCTAATAGCCGAGCACTGCATCCCGCCTGCGAGATGCACTGCCATGATGATATCCAGTACTTCCGGATCTTCGTCACTCGGAGCAACTGCCTTAAGTGCAATATCGGTAGTCTGTTCCAGAGCATCTCCAGCCCAGGCAGAAGTGATCCCGAAAGGGAGCGCGGGGAGTAGTGGCGCGTACCGACGACGTGTTGTAACGTTCCCCGGAATCAGGCTACTCGACTCTCGAGGTGTGCGGCGCCCCACGCCCATCCGACCGGATATAACATGCGCGATAGATTACACCCGCTCTGTCTCGGTCTACTTGCCGGTTTACTCCGGCTGTACCATCTGAACTGGGACCTGCCGCTCGTTCAGGAAGAGGCCTTGCCCATGAAAAAGGCCTTCCTCATGTGGGGGTGGGAGACCGGTCGCCTGCAGCTCGATCCCCAGACCGCCGGTTGGCCCGCACTCTCGTTCTACCTGCACCTCGCCTGGCAGCAGTTGCATTTCTGGTGCGGACGGATCCTCGGGTTCTTCACCGACCGTAACGACTTCTTCGTTCATCATCTTCTGGATCCCAGCCCGGTGACCTGGCTCGCCCGACTGCTGGGCGTGCTGGCGGTGGCAGGTACGGTCTACGTGACGTTTCGTCTGGCGGAGAAACTGGCGGGCAGGTCCGCGGCCTGGATCGCGGCCGGCTTGCTCGCCCTCTGCCCGCTGCTCACCCGCTATGCACAGCTCATCACCCCGGACATCCTGTTGACCTTGTTCGCCACCCTGGCCTTGGCCCGACTGGTGGCCGTGGAAGCCGAGGGACGTCCACGAGATTACGTTCTGGCCGGGGTCTGGATCGGTCTGGGAGCTGCCTGCAAGTACACACCGATCCTGCTCTTGCCTACTGTCTGGTTGGCGCACTGGCTCCGGATACGCCGGCACGGCGGCAACTGGTTCCTGGACCGCCGTCCCTGGCTCGCCACGATTATCGCCGGCGCCGTCTTCCTGGCCACCAATCCGTACTTCCTGTCCGACCTCGCCTCGTTAAGGGGTGATATCTCCTATCAACTCTCCCACCTGGAACGCGGTCACTTCGGGCACGAAGGACGCACCATCGGCTACCTCCACTATCCCTGGGCCGTGCTGGCGCCGGGACTGGGAATCACCGGTTTTCTCTGTGGCTGCCTCGGCCTGGTGCTGGCCACCTGGAAACGACGGGGGAGCTGGCTGGTGATCGTGCTCTGCCTGGCGCCGTTCTATCTGATCCTGGGCGGAGCGCGCACGACCTTCGATCGGTACATGCTCCCGGCCCTGGTTCCGCTCGCCCTCGGTGTAGCCGGACTCTTGCCGCTGCTCCAGGCGCGATTCCAGCCGGCGAACTCTCGATTCGGTCGTTGGTTGCCGTGGGCCCTCGCCGTGGTGGTGCTGGCGCCGGCCGCCTCTGGAACCTGGCTGTACCACCGGGATCTGGGACGGACCAGCAGCCAACTCCTGGCCAAGGACTTCCTGGAATCGGAGCTGGCCGGCAGACCCATCTACCTGGCCATGGAACTCTACACGGTGGAACTGCCTGCGGACAATTTCGCCCTCGACTTTCCGCGCGGCGCCCTGTATCCACGTCTCTCCGCTGACCAGCAGCAGGCGCTGCTGGATCGTGACTTCCACCCCTACATCTTCCTGCCGCTGTTCATGACCTACCCCGAGCGGAGCGCCTTCTATTATGACCTCCGGCTCTACCGCCCCTACGAACTGTTCGTGACCTCCAGCGCCGTCCGGGGCCGGTACCTGACCGATCCCGAGCGATTCAGACGACAGCTCGCTTTTTACGACGACCTCGACAGCTACGGTGACATCATCCGTGTATTCTCCCCTTCCGATACGGTCCGGGGGCCGGAACTGGTCATCTACAACCTGACGGAAACGGCCTGGGAGCGTTATCTGAACGAGCAGCCCCCGCTGGCTGAGAACTTCACGGCCGACTTCGAGGCGGAATTGAGTCGCGATCAGTTCTTGCCGTTTCTGGAAGACATCGCTCGTCACGCCTACGACCAGGGATACTTCGCGCAAGCGGAGCTGTTCTACGATCGTCTTTGCCGGGAACTGGCGCCGGAACAGGTGGACCAGCTGGCCTTCAAGCGCGGCCTGCTCGCTATCGAATCCGAGAACTGGTCCGTCGCCTCCGCCCTGTTCCAGCGCTGGCTGGAACTCCACCCGGGCGACCCGGCCTGCCTGGTCAACCTCGGTTTCGTGGCCCAGGTCCAGGGCGATCTGGACGCGGCACGAACCTATTACGAGCGAGCGATCCGGAACGATCCGGAAGGTGGCGCCGCCGCCTGGGCACAGGAAAAGCTCGACGAGATAGCCGGGGAATCGGGAACAGTCGGTGACTGACCGGGTTGGATGGCGGAATATCGACTACCGACCCCCTGACCCGGTAGCGCGACCCCGGTTCCAAATCACCGCGGGAATATGCTGCCGGGATTGCCATGGACGCCAAAGGCTGACCAGCCAGAAACGGGCAATCCCATGCAAACCGACAGTAAGGAATCCGCAGAGAGCCACGAACCCAGCTACACTGGCCACAACAACAGTGAACCCACCCGCCGCGCGACGTTCGTTTTCAGCGAAGTGGAGAAACGGTTCCTTGTCTGGATGGCCGATCGCCTCCCCCGCTGGGTGTTACCCGATCACCTCACCGTCATCGGCATCATCGGCTCCATTCTCATCACCGTTTCCTACCTGCTTTCCAATCGTGATCCCGCCTGGCTCTGGGGCGCCAGCCTCGGTTTCCTGATCAACTGGTTCGGCGACAGTCTGGACGGCACCACGGCCCGGGTGCGCCGTATCCAGCGCCCACGGTACGGCTACTACCTCGATCATATCACGGATGCGTTCTCCACCCTGGCCATTGGGTTGGGACTGGGGCTGTCACCGTACATGTTGCTTTCGGTGGGACTCGCCATCGTGATCGCCTATCTCATCCTCTCCATCAACGTCTATCTGGAGAGCCAGGTGCTGGGTGATTTCCGCTTCGGTTACGGCATCATTGGCCCCACGGAATCGCGCCTGGTGCTTATCGGGCTGAACAGTGTGGCTCTGGCCGTGGGACCCATCCCCTTCACCGTCCATGTGGTCGAAGCCACGGTGTTCGATCTGGCCGGGATCATCGGCGTTGCGGTCATGACCGGTATGCTGGCTCGGCGAGTGATCCGAAATCTTGTCAATCTGGGGCGGGCGGAACCGCCCAACACCGTCCGAGACACCTGTGACTGATTGGTTGTGCCGCGGAGAGTGTGACCGGCCCGTAAACTGGGTCAATGAGCCAGATATTTGGGGCGATTCCTTGATCCTGGGCCGGAAAGTATCGCCATTCTACGGCCGGACACACTCTCGATGGCACAAGGAAACTTTTATTGAAAGATATGCGCTTCACGCCAAATTAATCTCCTGACACCGAAAAACCCAAGAACAGGTACCCCAATCCAATGCAAGAATCTCATTACTTGCATTTACGAGGAGGTGTTTCGAAATAGTCCGGGTACTTGATACATCGCGCTGCCGGTGGAGCGCCTTTCGCAGGTGAATCTGACAGGTGTTTGTGGTATAATGCCGTCGCAGCTCGTATTCCCAGCCATAAGGAGAGCGCTACGGCTGTCTCAGCACCGTTCCACATTGACGGTCTGTAGGCATCAAGGGGGAAGCAAAATCATACTCGCATTCTCGACCCAGAGCTCCATTTTGAATCTTGACCAGTGGCTCACATCTGATTTTCGAGCCCTGGACAGGTGTGTTTATCATTGATCAAAGGGGGGTAGTCATGAAACGAAAAATCCATTGGTTGGTCCTGGCGCTGGTACTGTGCATGACCACATCTGCCTGGGCCCACTGGGACCCAACGCAGCCGGCCAAGTGGGTCCAGTTCCCTGACCTCAGCACCAACGGCATCGATGTGAACGCCTCGTACTGGTACATCCTTGCCGATGACTTCGAGTGTACCGAAACCGGTCCCATCACGGACTTCCACATCTGGGGATCGTGGCGGGGGGATGAACTCCCGTTCAACGATGATCCCAACGCCGTCTCCTTCACTCTGAGTCTCCACTCGGATATTCCGGCCGCACAGAATCCCAACGGCTACAGTCAGCCCGGCGATCTGTTGTGGTTGCGGACCTTCCATCCGGGCCAATTCACCTCGCAGATCTGGCGGGACAACATCGAGGAAGGCTGGATGGACCCTCCCGAGGTCTACCAGTTCCCGGGTGACTGGACCTGCTGGCAGTACAACTTCGTCATCGACGACGGCGAGTACTTCATCCAGCAAGGCACACCGGACGAACCCAAGGTGTACTGGCTGAACGTCCAGGCCCAGCCGCAGGATTCCGTGGCGGTCTTCGGCTGGAAGACCTCCGTGGATCACTGGAACGACAAGGCGGTCTGGGTTCAGGCTCACGAGCCGTACGTCGGTGACTGGTTCGAACTGTGGTATCCGCCCGGTCACGAGATGCAGGGCTTGCCCATCGATCTGGCATTCGTGATCACCGGCGAGGAGCCGCAGGATGAGCTGGACTTCGGCGATGCGCCTGACGCCGCCGGCGCGTTGGGGTATCAGACATTGCTGGCCAACGATGGGGCGCGACATCAGATCATCGGCCCGTGGCTGGGTGATGCCTCCGATATTCCGGATCCCGAGATTGACGGACAACCCGACTTCACCGCCACCGGCGACGACCTGGACGGCAACGACGACGAGGACGGTGTGAATATCCCGACGCTAATCCAGGCCGCACCCAACAACATCACCTTTGAGGTGAATGGCGGCGGCGGTTTCGTGGAAGGGTGGATCGACTTCGACGGCAGCGGGACCTGGGATGCTGCCGAGCAAGTGATCGGCGGCATGTTCGCTGACGGTACCCACTCGTTCACCGTGACCCCGGCCACGACATACATCGGGCAGACCTTCGCCCGCTTCCGCATCAGCGGCAACGGCACGCCGGGACCGGCTGGATATGCGGCCACCGGCGAGGTGGAAGACTACGAAGTCTTCATCGTCGAGCACGTGGAGGAACTGGACTTTGGTGACGCGCCGGACAGTCCCGCCGCCCCCGGGTATCCAACCCTGGCCCTCAACGGCGGCGCAAACCATGTCCTGGGGAGCAACTTGTGGCTGGGACCCGTCAGCGACGCACCGGATGCGGAACCCGACGGTCAGCCCGACCCCAACGCCCTCGGCGACGATGTGCTGGACGGATTCGACGACGAGAACGGCGTGATCATGCCAATCTTCCAGCAGGGACAGCCCGGGACCATCCAGTTCACCGTCACCGGCGGTGGCGTCGTTGAAGGCTGGATCGACTGGAACGTCAGCCAGAGCTGGGATGCTGGTGAGCAAGTCGTCAGTGGCTTGTACCCGGCCGGTGTCCACGTCATCACCGTGCTCTGTCCCAACACCACACCACTCGGCCAGACCTTCGCTCGCTTCCGCATCAGCAGCATGGGCGGCTTCGGACCGACCGGGCAGGCTCCCGACGGCGAGGTGGAGGATTACGAGGTCTATATCGAGGAAGACGTGGCGTACAAGTGGATCCAACCACCCGACCTCGATGTCACCGGTATCGATGTCAACGCCACCCAGGAGTATATCCTGGCGGATGATTTCCTCTGTACCAAGCAGGGGTATATCAATGACATCTACGTCTGGGGATCGTGGCTTAACGATGTCATCCCGTTCCAGGAGGATCCGCGGGCGGTCACCTTCCAGCTCAGCATCCATGCGGATATCCCGGCCACTGCCACCGACTACAGCAGGCCCGGTAACGTGCTCTGGCTCGCCACTATGCCGGCCGGCAGCTTCGAGGCCGTGGTACACGCCGCCGGTATCGAAGAAGGGTGGATGAATCCGCCGGACATGTACATATTCCCGGCCGACTGGACCTGCTGGCTGTACAAGTTCCACTTCGACGACTCCGAGGCGTTCTACCAGCTCGGCTCCGGCGCAGACTCCATGGTGTACTGGCTCGATGTCCAGGCCATCCCGGACGATCCGGACGCCTTCTTCGGCTGGAAGACATCAACCGATCACTGGAATGACGACGCGGTGTGGGGACAGGGAGTCGAGCCGTATCTCGGCCCGTGGCGCGAGTTGATCTACCCGCCGAACCACATATGGTATCCCGAGTCCATCGACCTGGCCTTCGCCATCCTCGGCGACGAGACAGGGCAGCTGGACTTCGGTGATGCACCCGATCTGCCGTATCCGACACTGTTGCCAATCGGCGCCAATCACGCCATCGTACCCGGCATCTACCTGGGTAACCTCATCGACTCCGAACCCAACGGTCAACCGCATCCTGGAGCCCAGGGCGACGACCTGAACAATCTGGACGATGAGGACGGGGTGATCTTCAACACGCCGCTCAATCCGGGTGGGACCGCCACGATCACGGTCATCGCCTCGACGAACGGTGTCCTGGACGGCTGGATCGACTTCAACGGTGATGGTAGCTGGGCCACGCCTGGAGACCAGATCTTCATGGCTCAGTTCCTCGCTGCCGGCCCCAATGCGTTGACCTTCAACGTGCCGACCACCGGCACTCCTGGTCAGACGACCTTCGCCCGCTTCCGGTTCAACGCCGGCGGAACGGCCCTGCCGTTCACCGGTCCGGCACCCGACGGCGAGGTGGAGGATTACCGGGTGTACATCGAGGACGATCTCTCGGCGATTCCCGACGAGGGTCTGCCCGAGCGCTTCGGCCTGGAACAGAACGTGCCGAATCCGTTCAATCCCATGACCAGCATCCACTACGATCTGCCCAGGGCGGCGCAGGTGGAACTGTCGGTCTACACGCTGGACGGTCGTCACATCAGCACGCTGGTGAACGAGCAGTTGCCAGCCGGTCGTCACACCGTGATCTGGAACGGCCGCAACGATGCGGGGATGCCGGTGGCCTCCGGTACCTACATCTATCGCATCAAGGCTGGTGACTTCGTCGCCACGCACAACATGTTGCTGATCAAGTGATAAACCGTTAACCACCGGCGTCATGCCGGAACGGGCCCCGGGAGTGATCCCGGGGCCTTTTTTCTGGTGCTGAGGAAATCAGGGTGAATCGAAACAGAAGACACTGCCGGAATTCTGGGCAGGATCGAAAACGCTCCCCTTGAAATCGGCATGATGGCTCAGCAGATTGAATCCATACGCCTCGTGCCGGCGCTGATACTCGGCTGCGCGCACCGGAAAGAGATCCACTTCCCCGCTGAATATGGTGTGGTCGGGCGCCGCCAATCTGGTAATGAATTGCAGGCTCTCGCTCCCGATCCCCCGGTATTCGCGCTGAAACACCACTCCATCCTTACTCAGTGGACGATCAGGAAAACGGTAACTCTCGTGGCCCAGCACGAAATCCCAGTTGACGGTCTGGAACAGCCAGCGGCCACCCGGCGCCAGGAGCCGCCTCAGCTTGGCGAGGAATTCATCCAGTCGCAGGGTCGGCAGATGCGCCGCCACGTTGCCGATACAGAGCACCAGGTGGAAGGGACCAGCCAGGGAATCGATATCGAGCATGTCACGGCAGTCGAATGTAACCTCCGGATAGGTCCGCGACGCCACGGTGATCATCTCCGGATCGAGATCGATGCCGGTTACCTGGTGTCCAGCCTGGGCCAGCCGGCCGCAGTAATGTCCAGTGCCGCACCCGATATCGAGTATTCGCCGGCCGGTTCCGCTCACGTGCGAGGTCAAGAACTCGTGGACCACGGGCCGGTACGGAAAGACGAGTTCGTAGTACTCGGCGAAGTCACTGTAGAACGACATATTTCCAGACTCACTCCAGGTCAGTCATTCGGCACGATCCGGGTCACGGCTGCCAGAACTAGGTGG
>JBDRBC010000382.1:0-6759 GCA_043823125.1 bacterium
GCCACCCTCCGTTGCCTGCTCGACGACCTGTCGGACCAGTGGCTGCACGCCGACGAGGGACCGGAGACCTTCTCGCCCTTCGACGTGGTCGGCCACCTGATCCACGGCGAAAAGACGGACTGGATCCCGCGGGCGCATATCATTCTCCAGCATGGCGAGTCGCGCCCCTTCGCTCCGTTCGACCGGTTCGCCCAGCAGGAGTCGAGCCGGGGCAAGAGCCTCGCCGAACTGCTTGACGAGTTCACCGCTTTGCGCCGCGCCAACCTGGAGACCCTGCACGGCCTCGAAATGCAGGAGGCCGACCTGGAGCGAACCGGCATCCATCCCGAACTGGGCCGGGTTACCTTGCGCGAGTTGCTGGCCACCTGGGTGGTGCACGACCTCGGACATCTGGCCCAGATGATCCGCGCCATGAGCGGACTGTATCGTGACGAGGTGGGACCGTGGTCGGGTCACCTGCCCATCCTGTCCGTTCGACCTTGAGCCCGCAGCCGGCTGCCGACCAGCAGAAAGACAGGACGCCATGCAAGTGATTCGATTCGCCACGGCGGACAGTTACGAACCGGAACCCGACTGGAAACGGGTCTGTCTCTGCGAGGAGGCGGACATTTCCCTGGAGCACTTCGTCAAACCACCTCGCCACGCCAGCCCGCACCATCGGCATCCCAGCGCCCAGCTGCTCGTGGTGCTCGAGGGCGAGTTGACCATCACCAACAGCGACGGGGATGAGGTGATCGTCACCAAGGGCGATGCCGTGTACATCCCGGGCGACGAACCGCACGTGGTGGCCAACCGTCTGGACCGGGTGACGGTGGGGCTCGACATCTTCGTGCCGGGTCGATCCTTCGATTTCTGGCGGCAACGCAGGTGAGTCGACCCGAGATCCAGGTAGAGGAGCGACGATGACCACACGGGAAGCCATCGACCTGTTTCTGGCTCAGAAACGTCTCGCCCTGGCGGGCGCATCGCGCGGCGGCAAGAAGATGGGCCGCCTCATATTGAAGGAGTTGACCCGCAAGGGCTACGACATTCAACCGGTCCACCCTGCCGCCACCGAGATTGCCGGGCGCAAGTTGCCGAAATGATCATGCGGCCGGAACCGGCCGCCGTCGACAGGAGCAGACAGTTGACCGCAAACATGCAGAACCGATCCCCGCAACTGCTCGACTGGGCCGCCGTCCTGTTCTTCGCGGCGGTTCTCATCGCGGACCGGTTCCTGCCCCGTGGCGACCTGCTCTGGCTCCGACTCGCTGGCGTGCTGGTCCTGTTGCTCTCCAGCATTTTCATGTTCCTGCCGTTTGTCGCCCTGATGCGCCACGGACACGCCGAACCGGGCCAGAGTTACCTGCACACGACAGTGGTGGTGAATCGCGGCATCTACTCCGTGGTGCGGCACCCGCAGTACCTTGGCTACAGCCTGCTGACGGCCGGTTTCATGCTCATTTCACAGCACTGGCTCATCGTGATCTTCGGTCTCGCAGCTACGGTCTGCTTTTACCTGCAAGCGGTGGTGGAGGAACGGTACTGCCGCACTCGCTTCGGGTCGGCTTACGACCGCTATCTGCAGCAGGTGCCGCGATTCAACTTTTTCCTGGGACTGCTCCGCAGGCTCACGCGGGCAGGAAAGGTGACATCATGAACCTGTCGGATCAGATTCGGAGCCTCGAGAACAGTGGCGACGCCATCCACGATCTGCTGGCCGCAACCACCACCAAGCAGGCGCGCTGGAAACCGTCACCAGAAAAGTGGTCGTTGCTGGAGATCCTCTGCCACCTGGTGGACGAGGAACGGGACGATTTCCGTCACCGCGTGTCTTCGACCCTGGCCGATCCTGGCCGGGAATGGCCGCCCATCGACCCCGAAGGCTGGGCGCGTGACCGCAACTACAACGACCGTGACTTCCAGGAGGCCCTCACGGCGTTCCGGCAGGAACGTACGGAATCGCTGGTCTGGTTAGGTGATCTGGGTGATGTGGACTGGGATCGGGCGTATCGGCACCCTCTGCTCAACGAGTTGCGGGCAGGTGATCTGCTGGCCGCCTGGGTGACGCACGATATTCTGCACCTGCGTCAGCTGACCAGCGTGCTGCTGGCGTATGTCGAACAGCAGGCGGCGCCGTATTCGACCCGGTATGCTTTGCCGTAACGGGGATCACTTGGCGTTGGTGCAGGAGTAATACAGGCTCTCGATGACATTCTTGGCCTGCAGCGACTCCGGCCCCACCAGGCGCAGCACCTTCATCGCGGCGCGCGCCGTCGGTTCGTCGATCTCGGTGAACTCGGCCCGCAGGACTCCCATCTCGTCGCCGCCGACCTGGCGGCAGACCACCTCGATCTCCCGGGAGAAGATGGGCGGATTGAATCCCGGCACGTACAACTCCAGGCGGCCGGCGCCGGCGATGAGTTCCGGCGCCACCACCAGTTCCACGAAACCGGTGGTATCGGGCAGCGGAATCCGGGCCGGCAGCTTGGCGGCGAAGGTCTCGGGATAGCTGCAAACGCCCCGCCCCTGGCCGTCGACCCGCACCCCGATGCTGAATCCCGCGTGTTCCACCGTGATGGCGTCGTCGCCACCGCCGAAGCTGCACTGCGGCAGGTTGAGCATGTAGGTGATGCCGCTGCCATCGCCGGCGGTCAGGGCGAGGGACTCGGCAAACACACCGTCACTGCCGAGGGCGAAGATCGCCAGGGTATCCACCCCGAACTGCTTGGTGAGGACAGCCGTGGCGCCACTGGCGAAGGTGGCGGGAATCCGGGTGACGCCGGCCTCGAGGATCACCAGTTGCCGGTCGGTGGTCGGCTGCAGGTCGATATGTGCGGGCGCCACCACCTCGTACGAGACCTGGTTCGGCAGGGTGAGGCTCCCCCGCCAACCGGTGAGGTCGCTGGACTGTTCGGTAACGGTGGTGGGAGCCGCCGACCGGATGGGCACCGAACAGCGGATCTCGGCTATCTCCACGAAACCGGTGGCGTTGGGGGGCGGCGGATTGGAGTCCTGTTCCTCGCCGCAACCCGGGCACCCGCCAACCAGACCGGCGGCCAGCAGAAGCGCCACAACAAGTGCTCGCCGTTGTGTAGTCGGTAACCCCGAACCAGACCCGTTCATTGTTTGCCTCTGACGGTTGACACCTCTGGAGCCATATGGAGCTGGATTCTACCGTGTGCGGGCAGGAAAAGGAAGTGTTCTGGCTCATCCGCCTGGTGAACGGTGTCGATTCCGCCACGTCAGAACCTGAGCACTGTCAACTGGCGGGTCTCGCTGAACGTCTCCGCCTCCAGCCGGTATAGGTAGATGCCCGTAGCCAGGGGCCGGCCGAGGTCGTCGCGGCTTTCCTGATCACCCGATGCGGGTCCGCGGCCAGCGTCGCATCCCGACGCAGGACCGAGACCTGATTGTTGACTTTCACCTCCTCGACGTAGGTGGCGCCGGGGGAAGCCAGGGTCCAGGTCAGGTCGAACGGCTCGTCGTAATGACTGAGTCCTCCCTCTCCGATCCCCATTGTCAGCGCTCCCGTGTCGAACGCCTCCCCCGAAGGCGACGAATCCATGCACCCTGGCGCCGCAGCCCACATCGGAAGCTTAGTGGTCCGGTCAGACAGGGCGGCCTCCAGATCATCGGGATAGGTCCCGGGCGGAATGGTGACCTCGATAATCTCGATGAACTGAATGTGCTCGACCAACCCCCGGGCGTCGAGGAATTTGGATGGATCGCTTTCGTAGCCCGAGCCTGCAGTGTAGGCGCCGACCCGACCGGTGGCGATGCCGGCCAGATACTGCACATGGGCGTGATCGACGCCGCCATGGGTCGCCCCGACCTGGGAGACTTCCCCCTCGACACGGGTCTCGCCATACTGGTACTGGTCATCGGCCAGAGGATCGGCCCCGGCACAACGGTCCAAGAGCTGATACGACCGTTCTCTCGTCACCGGCGTTTCATGATATACTTGCCGGGGAGTGTTGATTCTTGTCGACGAGACAGCCGGGGTTTAGGCAGATCTCAAGGTATTCTCTGAAGGTGATATCCCCAAACTCGAAGAATCGATATCGAGCATTCTCCTCGAACCAGGTCACCCCGAAGTGCCGGGCTACTTGCGGATGGATGGGAATCTCCACCCGGTTCAATGGCGGATTCTCGGCAATCTGCCGGACAACATCAGCCGTCAAATGTCCCATGCCGGTCTCATGGAGGACCGCCGCTGCGAGCCTAAGTAACAAATTCGGCCGTGGGTGATTGAAGGTCGAGAAGAGTCGCACATGAGAAAAGTTCTCTGCGATGTAACTATTTATGGTAATGTCAGATTCAAGGTCGAGTTCTTTCCCCTTTATCACGTTTATCTCATGGAAACGATCGAGATCGACCAACGTCATGAGGTCAGTTGCGAGATACCGTTCGAGTATCACAGCTTGAGCTTCCCCCTGTTTCATCAGTTGTAACAGCAACGAATCCCCATAAGGAAATCGTTCTCCTCGCAAACCCAATCCCCGGAATGGGCGGGGATCCTGCCGATTGAGAGGCCAAAGGGTATTGTTGAAAAGGATTGGGTACCTGATGATCCGAGTTGTAGGGGACATGGCCCTCGGCAGATCGAGTTCCGGCTCCCAGTGGGTTACTTGGTTGAGCAAAAGGGCACATCGACGAATCTGATCCTCGGTGCAGACCGATCGTCTTGGGTCGGGCCCACGAAACGAGGGCGAAAATACAACCTCGAATGTGGCTGAAAACTCCGGTACCATCTTCAGCATCTGTGTCAATGCTTCACCGTTGCAGTTGCCTTCAATGATGCAGACAGGTTTCATGTCGTCGACTTTTCGGCTATTTGGGTGAGGGTCTCCTCAATGAGCTGTTCCAGATCGCCTACCGTGTTCAGAAAGAGCATTCGGGAGGTCGGCATCCGCAGGGCGAATTCGGACTCCAATTCAAGAATAAGCATCGTGTGCCCGAGAGAGTCCCAGCCATCGATTTCAAAGGCGGTCGTTTCACGATCGATGGTCACTCCATCACAATTGAATGTCCGACGGATGACGTTGGCTATCTGGTCGAACAGTCCTAGTTCTTCCATACCGGTTCTCCCGGGTAGGTCCGTTATCAACTAATCGAAGTCCCGAGATCGCCTACCGTCGCGCAGACATTCTGGATGAACTTCTTTGGCGGATTACTCCTGAACCACTTCTGGAGATTCTCCCTGCGGCTGATCTTTCCACTCGTGGTCTTGACCAGCCAACCTGGTTCCACGAGGCATACGGACTTCGGCAGGAGGTCGAGTACAATCTTGAGGCGTTTCTTCACCTGTATCTGGAGGTCACGAAGGGCTATAGGATCCGTCAGCTCGCTCTCGCTGATAATCACCATGTCTTCGCTTCCGGTCTGTTCATTAGGGACGCCGATCGCGACAGCTCTGCCTGGCTTGATACCCTCGATCTCGTTTACTAGGTATTCTACGTCATGAGCATAGTAATTCCGTCCGTTGACAATGATCAAATCATCAAGCCGACCAGTAATAAAGAGCTCGTCCTCCAGAAGGAATCCTAGGTCGCCCGAGTAGTACCACCCATCCCGGATCCTTTTACTCGTAAGTTCGGACAGTCGGAAATATCCGGTAAACAGACAATCACCCTTGATCGTGACCTCGCCGATGGCCCCCGGCGGTAGAAGATTTCCACATTTATCCACGATCCTCACCTGGAGGCCCGCGATTGTTTGTCCCACCGAGAGAAACTGGATTCCATCGGCTCCCTCTTTGACAGGATGGGCGCGGGCCCGTTCAGAAAACCCCGTTGGGTCGATGTTCACGACGGTGACGGATGTGTCCGGGAGTGTCTGGGTAACCGCGAAGACGGTCTCGGCCATGGCATAGCAGGTCTGCAGGTTTTTCCGCCGGACTCCGAAGGGCGCCGTGGTCGCATGGAATCTGTTGAAGGTGTCCGCTTTGCACGGTTCGGAGCAATTGATGAATGCCTTCATGCTGGAGAGGTCAAAATCGGCCTCGGGGGGTAAAGTGCGCACAAGGTGCTCAAAGGCGAAGTTGGGTAACCAGACATGAGTACAGCGATAATTCTCTATGGCGCGCAACAAGGAAGATGGATCCGCCACCCATTCAAAGGCATCAATCGACACGATTGGCAGGCCGCACATGACCGGCAGGAGAAAACAAGCAACGAGGCCCATGTCGTGGTAAAGGGGAAGCCAGGTAGCGATGCAGTCATCATGTCCGATAGCGAGGGTCCGACTATAGCTGATCACCTGCGCCTCGATCGCCTCGTGAGTGAGTTGGACTCCCTTTTTCAAGGCTGTAGTTCCAGAGCTGTGCTGGAGCAGGGCAATGTCCCTGGCGACGATATCGGGCAGGGGGCGGGCTGCGGTGTCACCTCTCATGGGAACAGTGAGCAAAACTTGAATGCCGAGATCACCGAGATTGTGACGGATTGGACCTTCATTCTCTTCATAGGTCATAATGAAAGAGCACCCGAGGTGAGCGAACAGTTTCCGGTGAGCCGTCCAGAACAGATCTGGATCCTGCTTCGTGGAGGGGAAGGGCATGAGGTGGGAATCGCTCCACACAACATAGCACCGAGGAATGCAGGGTACTGATCGGGGCAGTGTTTGAGTATAAGCAGCACAAGGTCGCCTTGGCGGACTCCAGCATCCTGGTAACGTCGCGCATAGGCGAGACTCTGGTGAGCAAGTTCGTCAAATGTGATATTTCTTGTCAGACCCTTATCCAGAAAATAGCAAAACACTCGGTCTGGATCGGACCGGGCC
>JBDRBC010000383.1:0-4572 GCA_043823125.1 bacterium
ACCGGTCCTTCGATTCCCACTCCGCCGCTCGGGTGGCGACTTTGGCTGCCAGATCGGCGGGCACCACAACCACCCCGTCGTCGTCCGCCACGATGATGTCGCCGGGGGTGATGGTGATCCAGTCCGTCATGGCGCCCCGTACCCGTACCGGCTGCTGGCAGCTCGTGACCTTCCAGCGTCCGATGGCCTGGGCCGGGGTTCGGTAGCGGGTGACCATGGGGAGTTCGAGGTTGCGCAGGAAGGCCAGGTCACGGACGCCGCCGTCCACCACCACGCCGGCTACCCCCCGGCATTTCATGGCCGAGGCGAGCAGATCGCCGAAACAGCAGACGCCGCGGATATCGTTGCCGGCGAAGATTGCCACCCCCCCCGCGGGCATTTCGTCCAGGGCGCGGAGTTTGTCCAGGTCCCCTTGTTGGGGGCCTTTCAAGCTGCGGCCGTCCACGGTGTAGGCGGGGCCGGCGAAGGGGAAGCCGTACCCCCGGGTGGGCCAGAGGTCGTTGGCCAGGGCGAGGGGCATCTGGTCCATGGTGTCGAAGACATCAGCGATCACGGCGGTGCCGGCTTGCTGCAAGCTGGCGACAAGGGACTGGTTCGACTCGGCCATGCCAACCTCGCTGGATCGGATCGTTACCCGGTGAGTTCTGCTTGAATGTATGGTGGGGATTGTAACCCGGCGACGACTGGACCGAGTAGGTTATTTTTCACTACCGGCGGGTCGGAGAGAATCAGCCGATGTCGGGAGAATCCGGGTCTAATTCATCCGGTCAGCCCGGGCTGCTCCCGGTGGCCGCCCAAAACCGTCTGCTCCAGTGGGCGTCGGCTGCGGGCGGCGGCATCGCGTTCGTGTAGGCCGGGGTCGGCGTTCTCGTCGGATCCCGCGTAGCCGATGGCCAGGGCCGTGAACGGTTCGAAGCCGTCGGAGATGGCGTACAGTTCGCGGGCGTGATCGGGCAGGATGCCGGCCATCTGATGCACGGACAGGCCACAGGGTTATGGAGTGCAAGAACCATGGCCATCCAGTAGAGATAACGTGATCGTTGACGTATGTGCGGCTAACGAGTTGCCGGTGAAGAGGATGGAGTTTCGTAACCAGCCCGATCAAGATCATCTTTATCTATTTTTGTGATTCAGGAAGTTCCGTTCCAGTCGATTCTCAATAATGACGAATCTGGTCCTTTTCGTGGCCGGACCCGCACCGGTCCGGATCCACGAAGAGGAATCCGTTTGGCATCACCTGGGATCGGCGAGCCACGTGATCACGAGCAACACTATCTGGATGTTTTCCCGGCAAGTGCTGGCCACGTCACTGCTGGTCTGTCTCCTGTGCTGGCAGCCGGGTGCCGCCGCCGGTTCGGGTCTGGACAACGCGGACTTCCACTTCCAGCGGCACACCCAGGCAGACGGCATATCCCAGGGTTTCGTCACCGCCATCGAGCAGGACCGGGCAGGATTCCTCTGGGTCGGCACCCAGGACGGCCTCAACCGGTTCGATGGCCACCAGTTCGCGGTCTTCCACCACGATCCCTTCGATTCCACCAGTCTCGGCCATAACCAGGTGCTCTGCTTGTGCGCCGATTCAGAGGGCAACCTCTGGATAGGCACCCCGCAGGGGGTGAACCTGCTGTCGCCGGATCAGCTCGGATTTCGGCAATTTCGCCAGGTATCCGGTGATGAGACTTCTCGCCTGAACGGCAGGATCAAATGTCTGCACCGGGATCGGGAAGGCCAGCTCTGGATCGGAACGAACACGGGACTCGTCTGCTTCGATCCCGTGACCGAGCAGTCCACCCTGTTCCAGCACGACAGTACCGACACCACCAGCCTGACCTGTGATCGAGTTTCTTCTCTGTGCGAGGATTCACGAGGTCGGCTTTGGATCGGCACCGAGAACGGAATCAACCTGCACGATCCAACCAGTGGACGATTCCAGCGCTACTATCCCGATACGGCCGACTCCACGTCCGACGGCAATTCTATCTGGACCATCAGCGAAGTTGCCGAAGGACTGCTCTGGTTCGGTGCCAGCCCCGGATTGTGGTCCCTCGACGTGGCGACCGGCAAGGTGGCGCCGGTAGCAGTCAAAGACAGCTATGGTCTGCAGATCGAGAACGAGCTCATACGTGGTATCCAGCGAGACAGCCTGGGCCGGATCTGGCTCGCCAGCTTCGACCACGGTGTCTGGCTTCTCGAACCCGACGCCACCGAGGCCATCCGCCTGCAGCACGATCCCCACGATTCCGGCAGCCTGAGCCACAGTTCGAGTACCAGACTGTTCCGAGATCGTAGCGACGTGATCTGGATCGGCACCAGTGGGTACGGCCTCAATTCCTGGAGTCCGTATCGGTGCAAATTCGAGAAAGTCGCCAAGATCGCTGGCGATCCGAACAGCCTGCACTTCCGGAGCGTGCGGTCGTGTTACGAGGATCCGTCCGGCGCGGTTTGGATCGGGGGATACGGGGGGATGGACCGCCGGGATCCGGTGACCGGCGTCATGTCCCACGTCTCCGGAGTTGAGCTGGGCAATGTCTACACCATCCTCGGCGATCCCGACCAGCCTGACCAGCTGCTCTGGATCGGGACCGAGGGTTGCGGCTTGATGCGCTACGACCAGATGGCGCAGAGCCTGAAGGAATATCCTCACGACGAGACAGGCGACGAGAGCCTTGCCGGAAACATCGTCTACGCCCTCACGGCCGGCTCCACCGGACAGCTCTGGCTCGGCACCCAAGATGGCCTGAGCCGATTCGACCGCGAGAACGAGCTGTTCACCCTGGTCCACGCCACGACACCGGGCAGCGCAGTGCGGGCGATCTGCTTCGATGGGCGGGGAACCCTCTGGCTGGGCACCATGGACGGGGTGGCGCGACTGGATTCCCTCGCCACCGACCCCGTCTACTATCGCCACGATCCCCACGACCCGTCCGGCCTGAGCAACGATCACGTGTTGTGTGTCCACGAGGATTCACGGGACGGGCTCTGGTTCGGGACCAACGGCGGCGGCCTGAACCGGTTCGATCGGGATCAGCAAACCTTCGAGCACTATCTGAAGCGGGACGGTCTACCCAACAACGTGGTCTACGGCATCCTCGAGGCTGCTGACGGCAAACTGTGGCTCAGCACCAACCAGGGGATCTCCTGCTTCGATCCCGTGGCGGAGACCTTCCGGAACTTCATCGAGGACGACGGGCTGCAGGACCTGGAATTCAACGCGAGCGCCTACCATCACGGTCAGTCAGGGGCGTTCTATTTCGGGGGTGTGGCCGGGGTCACCGTCATCCGGCCGGACCGTTTGCTGGACGATCCGAATCCGGCGCCGGTGGTGCTGACCGATTTTCTGCTCTTCAACCGCTCGGTGCCGGTGTCGAGCGGCCCGGACCAGCGTCGACTCCTGACACGACCCATCGAGGCCACTGATCGGCTGACGCTGTCGTACCTGGACCGATTGGTCACCTTCGAATTCGCCGCCCTCAATTTCACGGCCCCGTTGCGGAACCGTTTCGCATACCGGCTGCAGGGGCTGGATCCGGAGTGGAGCGATCTGGGGCACCGCCGCTACGTCACCTTCACCGATCTGAAGCCGGGCGAGTACCAGCTGGAGATCAGAGCGACCAATGCCGACGGGCTCTGGAGCAATGCGAGCAGTTCGTTGACCCTGGTGATAACCCCGCCGGTCTGGGAAACCCGGTGGTTTCGGATCGGTGGCGTACTGGTGTTCGGCGGTTTCATGATCGGTCTGCACCGCCGCCGCACCGTGAACATCCGGCGCCGGAATGTGGAGTTGAAACGGTCGCGCCAGTTTCTCGACAGCATCATCAACGCCCTGGACGATCCGGTCTTCGTCAAGGATGAGCAGCTCCGCTGGGTAGTGCTGAACGATCGCGCCTGTGAAATGCTGGGCCGGCCGCGTGAGGAGCTGCTCGGCAAGAATCCGCACGAAGTGCTGTCGGATTCCTGGGCGGATGATTTCCAGGCATTGGATCAGGAGATCTTGAGAGACGGCGGCACCGTGGTCTCCGAGGTAGATGTCGTCTGGAGCGGGGAACCGAGGATCGTCTCCGCCAAGAAATCGGTGTTCACCGAGCGAGGCACGGGCAAGCGATATATCGCCGGGTCGATCCGGGACATCACCGAGATCAAGCAGGCCGAGACAGCGCTCCGGGCCAACGAGGCTCGACTGAAGAGTATCTTCCGCGCCGCGCCGGTGGGGGTCGGGCTGGCCGTCGACCGGGTTTTTGTTGAGGTCAACGAGACCTTCTGCGAGATGACTGGATTCACCAGCACTGAGCTCCAAGGGCAGAGCGCCCGGATCTTGTACGACAACGACGAGGACTTCCAGAAAGCCGGCGATGAACTCCATCGACAGATCAATGACTCGGGCATCGCCTCCCTCGAGGTGAATCTGTTACGCCAGAACGGTTCTCGATTCGAGGCGTTGTTCTGTGCTGCTCCGGTGGTACTCGGGAACAGTGCAGCCGGTCTGACCTTCACGGTCCAGGACATCACCAGGCGCAAGAGCATGGAGCGCGATCTGCGCCTGACCCGCTTCACCGTGGATCACGGCGGCGATAT
>JBDRBC010000384.1:0-9315 GCA_043823125.1 bacterium
GTTTTTAGCGGAGGCGGCAACGGATCCACGGCCGGCGCTGGTGGAGGCGCTCAAGGCAATCGAGCCGGTCATCCAGCAGGGAACGGTCCTGGCCTACAACATGGTATTCGAGCAACGGATCCTGCGGGAGCTGGCGGAGGCTTTCCCTACCCACGGTGCTTTCCTGGCCGACCTGGACGGGCGGTTTATGGACCTGATGATGCCGTTCAGCAAGTTCTGGTACTACACCGCCGCGCAGCACGGGAGTTGCTCGTTGAAGTACGTGCTCCCGGCATTGACGGGGAAGACCTACGAGGGGATGGCCATCTCGGATGGCGGGGAGGCCATGCGGGAGTATCAGCGGGTGGTGCACGGGGAGGTTGACGAGGAGGAGAAGGAAGATGTCCTGGCCGATCTGCTGATTTACTGCGGGCAGGATACGCTGGCATTGGTCGATATAATTCGTGCCTTGCGGAAGCTGGTGGGTGCGGCGTGAGTTGCCTCGCTACCGGGTCTTCCCAATAAAGAGCCTTGTGTTTTTCGAGGAAAGACGTATGTTGAACCCGGCTGGCACCCCTGCCAGCTGTTTGTTTTGGGGATCTGTCGAGTAGAACCAATGTCTGGAGATAACGGCAGGTCTCAGTTTTCGAAGGAAGTGCAGTCTTGAAGAAGATCTATGTGGGCAACCTCAGTTTCCAAACGTCCGACCATGACCTGAGCGATCTTTTCGCGGAGCACGGCGCGGTCAACAGCGCCAACGTCATCACCGATCGCGAAACCGGCCGCTCCCGCGGATTCGGCTTCGTCGAGATGGAGAACGACGCGGAGGCCATGAAGGCCATCCAGGAGCTCAACGCCAGGGAAATCGATGGACGGAACCTCAATGTCAACGAGGCGCGCCCGCGCGAGCCGCGCAGCGGTTCGAGATGGTAAGCGATATCCACTGAGCCGGACCGGCTCGGTGATGTTCGATTTACTTGTGACCCCGGTTTCTTCGGAAGCCGGGGTTGTTTTCTTCGGATCGATACAGTAAAGAACTCCATCGGAAAAGGGGAACAATCTACGATATCATTAAAAAATATTGAAAACCATTTTCAAAGTGTACACGTGTTACAATCTAGGTGACCCTTTTCAATACTGCCCGGTGCAGATCGTGTTAGCGTTCGTGCATCACCCGATCCACTCGGCTCCCCAATTTATTTCCCGGCCCTCATGCCACCAGCCACGATTCCACTGTATGACCGACATTCCCCACGACACACTCTATTCATCCGGCTGCGCTGGATGGTGGACGGAGAAGAAGACGGCGCTCAAGCTCGCTGTTGGGCGATCGAGACAACGGACCGGGCACTCCCCACAAACCGTGTCGATGAAACCCGCCAAGTCGTCCGCCACGTGCTCCCACAGTAACGCGCTGTGCAGATCATCAAGCCGCCCGTGTCTCTTGACGCCATTGAGCAGTCGCTTGAAACGAGGGCCGTTCGCCAGCACATCATGGGGCTGAGATCCTTCCAGGACCGTCTCGGCGCAAACCTTGCTCATGGCGAACGCGAGCTTGGGCCAGGTGTGCTCCGGCGGCCGCAGCTCACCTGGCAGGTCGTTGACTGCCTCCTCGAGGGCGGCAAGGCAGGCCTCGGTCAAGTCGAGTATCGCGAGGTGCTTTCCCTTCGGATTGCGTAACCGGGGAAAACACTCCACCCGTAGCTGCTGGCGCACCAGCGGATCGCCGATGGTACGCTGGCGCGGAAACTCGGCGAGCAGCTCCCCGGCCAAGGCCGTTCCGATAGAACGTTCCAGCATCACCAGGACAAGGTCGCACCGGCGGAAGTCATGTTCGATGACCGAGACAGTAGCCGCACACCATGATGCCTGATCGGTCTCGCCACTCCAGGCGAACCACCACGCCATGTGATCTGCCATGGCGCGCAAGCGAGTACGGATTGGTTCGGTATCGAGCTTGGCGAGACAATCCTCCCACCACTCTTCATCGTCGATCTTGGCGGATCCGCACTCGCTGAGGTCGACACCCACACCGGACAGATCTCCCTCGTCGAAGAACCAGCTCGTGAAGGCAGGATCGTCCAGCACTACCTCCGAGTCTTCGCTGCGGATGGTGGCTGCAGGCCGGGGAAACGTCTCCTCGCGGGGGAAATCGAACCCGGCCTCGTCCCTGGCCGAACAGGTCAGCCATTCGGCGTAGAGCAGCGCCCTCTCCACCTTCTCTGACACCTGACGACCAGCAGCAAGGGTTCGCTCCGCCGCCTCGGCGATAACGGTGGCGGCATGGCTCAGGGGAATCCGCACGAATCGGGACCCTCCTTCGGCGCCGAGCAAGTCCCTGATCTCCTCGAATTGCCCCCGCGTGCTGTTCGGCAGGATGAATCCGTCGCGTATTTCCGCGGCGGCGCGTATGCAGAGATCGGCAATGTTGATGTGTTCTCCGTCCAGCTTGGCATAAAGCAGGAGAACGAAGGCTCCTTGACCATCACAGGTACCGATGAAAGCAGTGGCTTCAAGCGCGTAGTCTTCTTCGCCCGAGGCGTGCGGACGCACGGGCCTGGCATCAGGTCCCCTGGCGATTCCTTTTTCGCGATTTTGTCTCGCCTGCAACTCCCGCGTTCGCAATCTCATCAAGGCTGCTTGCGTTTCATGCCGGCAATCGGGGGTGAGAGAGAGCGCCATCAGCTCATCCAGCGTCCTGGTGCCGATCATCCCCCCCTCGGCAACGATTGCCGAGAGCATCCGTGAATGGAGCGGCGTCAGCTCCCGGCAAGACAAGGCGTCGCCATAGGCCAGAGCGGCGGGAACAGCAGTCTGCCGGCGGCAGATCTCGAGAATCTCGAATGGTTGATCACCCTGCTCCGGCGGGACCTGGAGCAAGAACTTGGTTATCTCTGCCGGGCCCTCCGGTTCTGCCAGGGCATATCTCAACATCTGCTGGTTCGAGATCATGATGAGCTTCGCCATCAGCTCCTGGTCGAGCAAGAGTTCGGACCGTTCAAGAAACGTGGGGTCGTGATCGAGCAACGCAGACATGGCCAGGAAGCGGGTGTTGATCTCGTTATCGTCATTCTCGATCAGCAGAAGCAACTTATTCTCCGCCTGCGCCAGATCGGCCTTTTCCGCGAGGGCGAGGAACAGGTCACCGTCATCCTCGTTGATTCTTCCTTCTCGCAGCATTTCCAGCAGAACCGTTCGACCGGCGGCGGGGCTGATGTTCGTTGCGCGCTGCTCGAACTCGGCCTCGGAGGCCGGGGGGAAGCTGAAGAGATCTTCGATGGCAGAACGGGTTGCAGCCGCTCTTGGCGAGGGTTTTCCTGTCATGAGGACATTTCCTTTCGATAACCGGGACTTTCTCGCCCTGCCGCCTCGGTTTCATCCGGCTGACGCCTACGGGCGGAAGCAATCACAGGAGTTCATCAAGACCGAGTTCCTCGATAACCCAGTTGATGTCGAGTGCGATCCCTTTGCGACGAGAATTCTCCTCGATACCGTGCAGGTGGGACTTCATCAATTCGATCAAACGCGGGCGCATCTGCGGTTCGGACGCGGCCTGGCGAGGCGTCAATCCGTCCAGCGCGGGGATGGAGTCCTCCAGGAACTTCCGGTAATGGCTGCGATAGACCTGCGCCATCAGCTGCTCCTCGACATCCGGGGGGATTTCCGGTTCCGGCGAGGTCGGCTCGTTTCTCTCCGCATGCTCCGGGCGCCTGACGTGCTCGCTAAGATCATCTACCTGCTCCTTCGAGAACGCCACCCGTTTGCCGAAGTACCTGGCCACGAGTTTCTTGGCGAAAACGAACTTCTTCTTGCCCAAGGTCTCGATCATCATGGAGTCGGCGTAAAACCGCACGGAACCCAGTACGCCCACGCCGTCATCCTCGCTGTCGTACCTGAAGGTTGCGACCATATCCCGCTCGATCTCCTTGGCCTCGCCGAGTCGCAACCAGTCATAGTACTCCGTGTCCGGCGGATCCTCCGGCTCGCCGTCATGATCTTCATCGAGCTCGAAATCCGGTTTCGCCGCGAGAACCTCTGCGATCCGGGAGCGCTCGACCTGGAACGCATACCACGCCCGGCAATGATACGCGTCCAGCGAGCGCACCATCCGTTCCCTGCGCTCGACGCTGAGCTGACCGATCCTATCGCACCACTGGGCGAAGTTCTCGGCGAGATGACGCTTGGCCGCAGGAACCTCGTCGATATCAGGCTCACCGGCCACCGCCTCCGCGAGCAATTCGCTGAACTCCTCGAAGACGTGAGACGACACTTCGAGGCCCATGCCCGCCAGGCGGCAGAAGTGCGGATAATGAGTGATCCAGGTCAGGAATCGCGTGAATCGCACGGCTCTGGCCGCCGTCGCACGATCGAACAGGAGGAACTTCCCGCGCGCGGGATCGAGAACATCGAAACATTCCATTGCTTGATCGCAGAGCGTCTTCTGAATCTCGATGATGGTGGGCAGCGTGTGCCGCCGGTACTTCGACATGACGCGTTCGTCATTGTTGAGCCCGCGCCACCCCTCCTGCTCCCAGTGGTCCGCCAGGGTCCGCCCGGATTCGTCGGTGTTCACGCCAAAGAAATAATGTACGGCATGGACGCCACCTGATTCTTCGCGAGTTTCTTCATCCGACTGAGTCCCCATGGACAATCTCTGCACCGCCTCCTCGAAACCCTGAAAGGTCAGGCGGCTCAATACGTACTTCAGCGCCTTGGGGAACCAGGTGCCGTCGACCTTCAGCCACTGGTCGTACGCGTCGGTTCCGAACGGGAAAAAAGGGCAGAGAGGAGGACAGTCCAGTTTGCTGCCGCGGTTCGTCCCGCAGCAGGCGGTACAGATGGATCCACCGAGAACCGGGCAGATTCTCTTGCTTTTCCGGCTGCAGATGTCGCACCCAGTGAACTTGTTGCCCGTCTGGTTTTTCGTCTTGTTCATCCGTTGCTCTCTTCTCAGGGGATGGAACCGGCCCCGGCAACCACCGTGACGGTTTCCTTATGATCGCAGGTCAATTCGATCTGGTCAAAGATCTGGTTCCCGGGCCGCAGTTTGATCCTGAAGTGACGCCGGGAAGCGCCGGCTTGTCTACCCACTGCCGCTGCCCATACGGGACAATCAGTTGCGCTTTGGACTGATTCTGCACCTGACGACGTAGGGGGGACAGTTCGATTTCGCGCCCGATAAACATGGTTCGAGTATACGGAGGTGGCGGCGGGACGAGCAGGGAACAGGCGATCCACTGGTCAGAGCCGACTATTCGGTTCCTCTGTCAGGGTCGATTCCGCCCTGGATATCTATTATATTGCTCGCGGTCAAATCACACTCCTGGTTTGGAAGGCAGTTATAGTTGATCCTCCTGTTGGAGACGACATCGGCTTTATCAATGAGAGCAAGCAGCAGCAATAAAACCAGCACCTGCGCAAACAGAAGCAACCGAGGAACAATCGAATGAGCAAGCATTCACGCGATCGCTCTCGCAACCAGACGCAACTACGCCATCGCCGGGACGAACAGGCATTTTTATTCGACAGGGACCTTACGGTTTGTCTCGGGGAAATCGACCGGGACAAGTGGGAGTTCGCCATCTCGACCTGCGGCGGTGACGTGGCGCTGGCTGCCCGGCAGTGTGGCCTGGCAGAGGTGCCCCGCGGCGCCAAGGCCCTGTGGGGACGTTCCGCGGAAGAGGCGCGCAGCACCTACAATCGCTGGCGTAAACGGCGAGGCAAGTAACAGGTATATATTCCCCCCAACACTGAACGAGCACCTCAACCCCGAGGCAATGTGATGAAGCCCAACCAACGCAGTTTCTTCGCCAATACAGGCAACCTCGACCTGGAAGACCTACGCCGACTGGCCAGCCGTCGAATCGTGCGGCGAGGGCTGGACTACGCACGGGCCGGCCGGGTAAACAGCCTCATCGCCTCGCCGGACCGTATCGAAGCGCAGGTGGTCGGGACCGACAGAGCTCCCTATCTGCTGGAACTCGAGCACGACGGTGAAGAAATCCTTTGTTCCTGCAACTGTCCGTTCGACTGGGAACCGTTTTGCAAGCACGCCATCGCGGCCCTGGCGGTTCACTTCGGGCTGGACGGCTCCAGAACCGGAATAGATGACCGGGAGCACGAGCCCTCCCTCGAGGATCAGGAACTCGCCGTGCGCAGACGTCGGGCTGTCCGGGACCGGTTCAAGATCCGCCGGGTAGAGGGGGACAACTTCTTTGGCATCTTCCAGGTCGACTCTGCCTCCGGCGGGAGTTACCAGGTGGAGATCCGGTCCCTGAAAGAAACGGTGAACCGGTGCTCGTGCCTCGATCATGCCACCTCGATGCTCGGCACCTGCAAGCATATCGAGGCGGTCCTGGCATCCCAGCGCAAGCGCGCCAAGCTCAAGTTCGCCCGGGTAGCGGCAGGACCACCCACTGTCGGCCAGATCCTGGCCGATCTGCACGATACCCCGCGCATTCGGCTGATCCTGCCGGCCCGACCCACTCCTGCGCTCAGGGAGCTGGCCGAGGAGTTCTTCGACTCCACCGGGTATTTCCTGGGCGATCCCGTGGACGACTTCGCGAACTGCTTGTCCCGCGCTCATCGAATCCGGAAGCTCGTCATCTACCACGACGCCATCGAGCTGTCAGAACGGCTTGCTGCCGAACGCAAAACCAAGATCCGCCAGGAAGAGGTCAGGCGTACCGTGATGCGGCACGGCAGCCACTTCCCCGGTGTCAGGGCCGAGCTATACCCGTTTCAGGTGGAGGGCGCCGCCTTTCTGGCCGCTACGGGACGCGGCCTGCTGGGTGATGACATGGGGCTGGGCAAGACCATCCAGGCCATCGCCGCCACCCAGGTGTTGCGTGATCGGGACGAGGTCCGGTGCACGCTGGTCGTCTGCCCGGCATCGCTCAAGGCGCAGTGGGCCGCCGAGATCGAGCGCTTCACGGGGCTGGAAACCAGAATCGTCGGGGGGCCGCCCACCATCCGGATCGACCAGTATCGCGAGCGTGCTCCCTTCACCATCGTCAATTACGAGCTGGTTCTGCGCGATCAGCAACAGATCGCCCAGATGTCGCCCGAGCTGCTCATTCTCGACGAGGCCCAGAGAATCCGTAACTGGCGCACCAAGACCGCCGAATCCATCAAACGCATCGCCACCCCGTTCGCTTTCGTGTTGACCGGCACTCCCCTGCAGAATCGTCTCGACGACCTCTACAGCGTCATGCAGGTGGTCGACCGGCGCGTATTCGGGCCGCTCTGGGCCTACAACGAGCAGTTCGTGGTGAAGGAACCGGGCAGAAGCCGGATCCTGGGGTATCGGAATCTCGACGAGCTGCGCCGGCGACTGGCGCCGACGGTCCTCAGAAGGAACAAGGTGGAGGTGAAGCTCCAGCTCCCCGAGCGGATCGACTCCCGCTTCAGCGTCGGCATGACGGCGGCGCAGCGAAACTTCATGGAAGAGGGCGTGGCCACCGCCGCCATGTACGCCTCCATCGCCGAGCGACGTCCCCTCAACCCCAAGGAGCTGAAGCGGCTGTTCATGGCGATGCAGATGGCGCGCATGGCGTGCAACGCGGCCGGCCTGGTGGACAAGCAAACCCAGGGCTCCCCGAAGCTCGACGAATTCGTGCAGCTCTTGCACGACCTCTGCCTCGATGAGGGCCGCAAGGTCGTGGTCTTCAGCGAATGGGTGCGGTTCTGTCAGATGGGCGCCCGGATCGCCAAGCGACTGGGTCTCGAGTATGTCCAACTGCATGGCAGCGTGCCCACGGCGAAGCGGGGCGACCTCATCGCCCGATTCCGCGACGACGAGAAGTGCAAGATCTTCTTCTCCACCGATGCCGGCGGCGTCGGACTGAACCTGCAGTTCGCCAGCACGGTGATCAACCTGGAGCTGCCCTGGAACCCGGCGGTCCTGGACCAGCGCATCGGCCGCGTGCACCGGCACGGCCAGACCGAACCCGTTCATGTCTTCTTGCTGGTGGCGGAGGATTCCTTCGAGAGCGGCCTGGAAAACACCCTCGGCGCCAAGCGGTCGATCTTTCAAGCCGCCCTCGACCAGCAAGCCGAGGCGACCACTGTCGAGGCCCCATCGAGTTGCCTGTCCTTCGTGCGCACCGCGCTGGAGGCCATGGATATGCTGGAGTCGCCGGATAAACCGGTCGAGGCGGATGCGACGGAGGGGGCAGGAAGACCGAAGGGGACGGAAGAGACGGAAAGGACGGAGGAGATGGTTACTCCCGTGACCACGGCAACGTCGGAATCCGATGCAGTGCGGGAGGCAGAATCCATACCCACCGCCGAGAAGACGCCTGCAGATACCCCCGAAACCGCTCTGGCGCAGAAACTCATTGAGTTGCTCGGTCCCCGGCTCCGGCAAGTCCTGATCCTGCCCTCAGGTACCACCACGGCGGTGGTCGACAAGGTGGATGCGGCAACCAAGGCGGCGGCAGCGAACCAGGGCGTGGCGATCACGGACCACGATACCGTAGTCAGCATGAACAGCCTGGGCGACGATTCTCCCTTCCACTCCGCCAGGGTGGTTCTCGATCGGTCGGAAGCTGCCTGTGACGCGAACGAACGAAATCGGGAACGTCGTCGGGAATTTCTGCGAGTGGCCGAGCGCAAGATAACGGCCGCACAGGCGCTCGCCGCTGCTCAGTTCGGCGCCGAGGCCCTCGTCCATGCCCATGCCGGCATGCTGTCCACCCTGCGAGCCCTGTCGGTGGATCTGGATATCGATAAGGGGATACCGCCGGCGCGCCTGCTCTTCGAGATCCTGGTGCCGCATGGCACGCTGAACCTCGAACAGGCCGCTCTGGTTACCCGGGCGGAAGGCCTCGCCACAGCCTACGCGGACATCACTCAACCTCTGCCGGAGAACCTCATCGATACGGTCCTCACCGACTCGCTGGAACTGCTGGAGACGGCCAGACGGGAGGCAGGATAGGCTGCGACACGGAGGATGGGGGTACGCGGTTATGCCTCCATGGAATTCGTCCCACAAGCTGTGGGACTTTTTCTTCATCCGGCCAAATCTCTGTGTAGGTCATTCTCGAGCCGCTTTTAATGTTTGATCATCTAGACACGGGATCGGCACCAGCAATCCGGGCGCCGCGTGGAGGTGATCTGCCTCGCGCCGACGGTCACGAACGTGACGCTCACCTCGAACTTCGACATCCTCAACCGCCCACCTGGCTCAGGGGAATGCCCAGGGCGCCGGCGACCCCCTTGCCGTAGGCCGGATCCGCCTTCGCGCAGTTGCCGATGTGGCGGATCTTGATCTTCCGGGGCGCGTCACCCATGGCCCGGGCGGTGTTCTCGAACAGCACCTTCTGCTGATCCGGG
>JBDRBC010000385.1:0-6957 GCA_043823125.1 bacterium
CTTCCGGACACCGCTCGCGGTTGGCACAAGGTATTGTGGTTGCTTGAAGAAACCAGGTCGGGTCGTTCTCCTTTCGCCGCCGGGGAAAAGCCCCGAGGCGGTTCTGGCTGGAGTTGATCGATTGCTCCCCCACACGACGCCTCCACGCCCACCGATCGTGGGATCATTTGATCATTGGAGCATGGGCAAGCAGACCGCGCCGGGCGGTCTATGTGACCCTATCGACGGCACCATGTTCCGGTCGGATTCGGTGAGGGAGACGAGCCGGCGTGCCCGGGTACACTACGATCTCTGCGGCGTTGCGCCTGCTGTAATTAAAAGTTGATCGTGGCGCGGGCGGCCCGGCGGAGCCAGGCGGCGAGGGAGTAGTCGCTGTGGTGAGTATGGCGTTCGCCGCAGTGAGGGCAGTACTCGCCGGGACGCGGGGTGTGGCAGGTGGGGCAGGTCTGGTTTTCGGTCATGGCGGTCCTCGGGGTGATACCGTCTCGTCACAACTTCCGTTGCGGATTGCCTTCTGATCAACCAGCGTCTAGAATCATCCGGTGAAGCCAGCGACCGTGGCCGCTGCCGATATCGTCACCGCGCAACTCTCACCCAGGCTGGAAGGAACCACCTTGCCTCTAATCCGCCACCCCGGCAACCCCATCCTCACCCGTGAGGCCATCCCGGACATCCCGCCAAATCTGGTGGATGTCAGCTCGGTCTTTAATCCCGGCGCCACGGTGTACGACGGCCGCACCATCCTCTTACTCCGGGTCCAGAACCGCGGCCGGAAGACCTTCCTGCTCCTGGCCGAGAGCGCCGACGGGGTGGGGTTCCGGGTTCGCAACCAGCCGGTGGAGCTGCGCGGTCTGGAATCCGTGAGTCAAACCGTCCATCACCTCTACGACCCGCGCATCACCCGCATCGGGGACGACTACTTCATCTTGCTGGCCATGGATCTCGACGACGGCTGCCGGCTGGGCGTGGCCCGCACCACCGATTTCGAGTCGTTCGAGTTCATCGGTATGTCGAGCGAGCAAGACATCCGCAACGGCGTGCTGTTTCCTGAACGTTACGACGGCAAGTACCTGCGACTGGCCCGCCCCAACCGCCTCGCACCGGCCGGCGGCGGCGCCAGCGGCGACGAGATCTATCTGTACAGCTCGGAGAACCTCATCGACTGGACAGTGCTGGGTGCGGCGGACGATCAGCCGGCCCCGGTCCTGTCGGGTCGCTGGCACTACTGGGACGAATTCATCGGGTCCGGTCCGCCGCCGGTGAAGACCCACCTGGGGTGGCTGCACATCTACCACGGCGTCGCCACCCATCTCGGCGGCGGCATCTACCAGGCGGGGGTCGCGTTGCTGGATCTCGACGATCCGTCGCGACTGCTGGCGCGTTGCAGCCAGAACATCCTCGAGCCGCGGGAGCTGTACGAGCAGGTTGGCCAGGTGCCCAACGTGGTGTTTCCCAGCGGGATGACCGTGGACCGGACCGACGACGACGGCTTCGCCGAGCCGGACAGTATGGTGCGGGTCTATTACGGCGCGGCTGACAGTGTGGTCTGCCTGGCCACCTCGACGGTGCGGGAGTTGATCGCCGCCTGTTTCGAGTGACCGGCGGCGCCACCTGACCATCACGAAAGTCTTTTCCCCCGGTGGCGTTCATGGGATAGTGATATCCGCAACCTGATCGCCCCCAGTGTACCGGGTACACTCTGGTCAGAGAGGCGGCGGCGGACACCCCGGAAGCACGCGCGTTTTACCACGAGAGGACAGCCAGCGGTGACCAATCGCAGGGAATTCTTGAAGGCCTCGGCGGCCGGAGTCACGGCGCTGGGGATCTCCACGGTGAACCTTTCCCGCGGCCGCCTGGCGCCGACGGCCGAGGCGCACGGAGGTCTCATGAACTCGGAGCCGTTACGCCGGCCGTTCGTTTGCTCCACCTGGAATCACGGCCTGGCGGCCAACGAGACGGCCTGGGAGATCCTGCAACGAGGTGGTTACGCCCTGGATGCCGTGGAAGCGGGCGTCAAGGTAACCGAGGCCGATCCCACCATTCGCAGTGTCGGTCTGGGCGGGCGTCCCGATCGTGACGGGCACGTGACCCTCGACGCCTGTGTCATGAACGAGACGGGTGATTGCGGTTCGGTGGCCTACCTGGAGCAGATCAAACATCCGGTGTCCGTGGCGCGACTCGTTCTGGAGCAGACGCCTCATGTCCTGCTGGTGGGCGCCGGCGCCCAGCAGTTCGCCCTGGACCACGGTTTCACCCGGGAGAACCTGCTGATCCCGGAGGTCGAACAGGAGTGGCGCGTCTGGCGCGAGGAACAAGGCTTCGAACCCGAGGTCGGTGTGGACAATCACGACACCATCAGCATGCTGGCCGTGGATGCGGCGGGCAATCTGTGCGGCGCCTGCACCACCAGCGGCGCCGCCTACAAGCTGCCCGGTCGCGTGGGTGATTCGCCCATCATCGGCGCGGCGCTGTTCCTGGACAATGAAATCGGCGGCGCCTGCACCACCGGCCTGGGCGAGGCGGTACTGAAGAACCTGACCAGCTTCCTGGTGGTGGAGCTCATGCGCGGGGGCGTTACCCCGCAGGCGGCTTGCCAGGAAGCCGTCGAACGGATAGTCCGGAAGGTCCCGGATTCACCGGACCTGCAGGTGGGCTGCCTGGCCTGCAACAAGACGGGCGAGATCGGCGCCTACAGCATCCGTCCCGATTTCAACTACGCCGTGCGGGATGCCAGCGGGGCCGAGCTGGTGCCGGTGGATTCCATTCTGCGGTGACACCATCCGGGAGCTGGATTCCACCAGCTCCGTCCAGAGACATCACAGGCCCGGATCGTCCAGTGACGATCCGGGCCTGCTGCGCAAAGAACTGTCCGACCCGGGTCAGCCCCCCGTGGCGAACCTGAGACCGGCGGTCAGAAACAAGTAGTTGGCGCCGCCGTTGAAGTCCATGCCGGCCCGGCCGACAAACGTGTTCGTCCCCATCGGCACGTCGATGCCGCCCCCGAGCTGCAAACCCATCTCCATCTCGGAGTTGCTGAGATCGCCGATCGAGGCACTCATGAAGTGAATGCCGAGCCCGGCGAAACCGAACGGCACGGCGCTGCCCTCGGTGGGGAAATCGTACCGGGCGCAACCGATGAAGCCGAGGTTCTTGAAGCTCAGCTCATCGGTAGACCCGACGATGTCGTAGGACTTGTTCCAGTAATCGATGGTGCCCTCGAACTTGATCTGGTCCGCCAGTTTCCCCAGATCGCCGGTGACGGCCAGAATGAAGGTACTGCCGATCTCGTCCTCCGGATTCACGAACCCCAGCCGCGGCTCGAAGCCAAACAGGCCGACCTGAGCCTGGACGATACTATTCGATCCCAGGATGAAGACCGTGATGGTCAACACGGCGAACAGGATTTGATTGATGCTCTTCAAGGTATCCCTCCTTGGTAACTTCGGTGGTGACGGACCGTCTGCTGGACTGCCGCCCCGGATCTCCATTTGACAGGTCGTCGCACGATAGCAGACGGCCCCACTGCCGTCCATCCCGATCCAGGGGACGATAAAAATCATGACAGAACCGTGGGGACTGATATACGGTGCAATTAGCTGTACCGGTAGTTACCGACTCCAAATTTCCACTCCGCAATCGAGGAACCCGTCATGGTCCTCGTCTTGACAATCATCGGGGCCATCGCGCCGTCATTGTTGCTGCTCCGGTTCTTCTACAAACGAGATGTGTTCCCCGAACCGCGCGGGGTGCTGCTGAAGACCTTCTGTCTGGGTTTTCTGAGTGTCGCGCCCATCCTCGCCGTTGTTTTTGCCTTGCGTTCCTTCTCCACTCCGCCCGAGCACCCCGTGCTGGGGGGACTGTTCATCGCGCTGATGTACGCGGCCATCCCCGAGGAGTTTTTCAAGTTCTGCATCGTCACCGGCTACAGTGCTCGTAATCCGGCGTTCGACGAGCCGATGGACGGCGTCGTCTACGGCGCGACCGCCTCCCTCGGATTCGCCACCCTGGAGAACATCCTCTACGTATCAGGCGGAGGCTGGACGGTGGCCATCGTGCGGGCGTTCTCCGCGGTTCCCGCGCACGCCTGCCTCGGCGCCATCCTGGGGTATTACGTGGGTCAGGCGAGATTCCATCCGGAGCGTCGAACGTCTGCCTGGCTCGGACTGCTGGCGGCCACCGGGCTCCACGGCCTCTACAACTTCCCGCTGCTCGCTTTCCACCGCATCAACGAGTACGGTCTCATCGATAGTTACCTGGATGACCATCTGCTGGAAGTGGCGGGACTGTTACTCCTCTTCGTGGTGACCCTCAGCGTGATGGTCGTCTGGACCTTGCGGATCGTCCTGCAGCTGCGCAAGACGCAGCTGCAGGTCCACGAGGTGGAAATCGCTTTTACCGAGGATCCCGAGCAGGAGTGACCCGCTCCCGGTTATTCCTCACCCCCGTGAACGATCCCGATACTCCGCAACATCTCCACCACCGCCGATTCGTCGGCCAGTCCCGAGACGCCGAGTAACATGACGTCCCGGCGGAGCAGGCCCACGGTTCCCTTGTAAGGTATCTGCCGGACCAGGATGGACTCCTGGGCCGATGCGGCCGGTTTCCACTTGGCCGCCAGCTCGTTCCAGACCTCCTGCAGTTCCTCACCCGCGTCGGGATACATCAGAAAGACCTGATAAGTCTGTTCCTCGGCGAGCTGATAGTCGGCGTGGACGCAGTTGCGCAGGCTGCTCATACCTTGAAACGATTCCCGGGTGTAGCCAAACGAATCGGCGATGAGGTTCTCCGCCGGCAAGAGCGCCAGTTCGGGTGGATACCCGTCCGTCCCCGGCAGATTTTCGGCGAGGGCGGTGAGCAGGACGGTGCCG
The DNA here is from genome assembly GCA_043823125.1 of bacterium. Lineage (GTDB taxonomy): Bacteria > Krumholzibacteriota > Krumholzibacteriia > LZORAL124-64-63 > LZORAL124-64-63 > JBDRBC01. The sequence continues at coordinate 4,869 of JBDRBC010000385.1, forward strand.
GTTTCCGTCGTGAGTCCCCCGGTGTACGACTCGGTCTTGACGTAGAACCGGTCTTTCAGCATCAGGCCCTGATACGGCGGCGTGATGAGCGCCTCGGCGCCGATGGCCACGGTTTCCAAACCGTCGGGACGTTCGGCGTTGTACATGCCGTAGGCGTTGAGACGGGAGCCCATGTCGTAGACGCCCACCGTCACCGAGTTCTCACCGGCAGTCAACTCGCAGAGCTGGAGCTGCTCGAACCCGTAGGCGAGAAAGAGGTCGGCGGCGCCGTTGTTGTACTGCCACAGGTTGTCGGGTCCGTAGATCTCAACCTCACCGGCGGCGGTATAGCCTTCGAGGGAGGGGAAGTCCGCGGCGACCACGGGGCTGCCGAGAACTCCAGCGAGCGCGGTGAGACCGAGACCGATCACGATGGCGATGCGACTTGCTGACACGAGGGATAACCGTTTCATGACACCCTTTCAGCGGCAACGCGCCGCTGCGTCAAGCGGCGGCGCGTGCGGTTTGGAACAGCGACCGACAGGTGAGATATGATAATCCCCGTCGGCCCTCGACTCACGCCCAGGACAGCAACGTGTGCGCCTTGAGCAGGTTGGCCTGAACATCGATGCCGTGGGGGCAGGCGCTCAGACACGGAGCGCTGCAGTCGAAACAGTGCCCTGCGTTCTTGGTTCCGAGGCGCGCGTACTTGCGCATGGCGAACTTTTCCCGTCCCTGCCGGGAGAAGTAGTACGAATAGCGCATGATGGTGCTCACCGACAACCCGTGCGGGCACTGTGACCAGCAACCGGTGCAGCCGTGCCGGCAATAGAGCTTGTTGTACGCGAGCTTGTAATCGTTCAGGAACTCCTCGTCACGCGCCGACAGGGTCGTGCCGGACAGCGGCAGGTACTTGTCGAGACTGTCGAAGTCCGGCATGGAAACACACACTGTGTGCATGTCGGGATTCCGCAGCACCCACTGCACGCTCTTGAGGTCCAGCTCCTCCTGGGTCTTGATGCCCCACTTCTCCGTGAACGGCAGGGTGGGCTCCATGGCCGCCCGCTGCCGCTCGATGTAGGCCAGGATCCTCTGGACCGCCTCTTCCTTGGTGCCGCCCCCCTCGACCACCCGATTGATGTAGCCGGCGTAGTCCTCGTGCGGGTTCGCCTCGTCGTACTCGAGGACCTCGAGCACGCCGGGGGCCATCTTCATGCCGGTTGTGCCGACGTTGTTGGCCTTGCAGCACGCCAGCACCTTCTCTCCCTCTTCCTGATTCATGAAGTTGTACGACAGCAGCATGGCGTCGAAGCGGCCGTCCTCGGCGGCGGCGCACAGCACCTTCTCCATGCTGTCGGGCTCTTCGCCCATGGGACCGTGGGACGAGATCCCTCTATGCTTCAGCTTGCCGTCGGCCTTGAGCTGCTCCACCGCAGCGTGGAAGTCGGCGTGGGTGACCAAGCTCACGTCGGCGACGCCGTGCATGTACAGGGCGTCGGCGTAAGTGGTCTGCAGCCGTTCGAGACACTTGCCGAACCGGTCGATGATGTCCTGCTTGGTGGTCTCCGGCTCGATGGGCAGCTTGGTGACGATGAAGATCTTCTCGCGATCCAGGAACCGCATGGCCTCGCCGATCTTGGTCTCCGAATCGCCGTTGCCGTACGCCTCGGCGGTATCGAACAGGTTGACGCCGCGATCGTAGGCGTTACGCACGACATTGGCTTCCTGGATCCGGCCGCAACCCATGGTCACGTCCGCCACCTGGAACCCGGTTCGTCCGAGGGTTCGGGTGAGCCGGACCTTCGAACTATTGCCCACCTGATCCACTGCCGTCTCCACACCCTTCTTGCCGGTGGGGCAACAGCCGGTCACGACCAGCGAGCTCGCCGCCACGGCCGCGGTACCGGCCTTGAAGAAACTCCGGCGGGTGATCTGCTGCTGGGCGGCCAGTTCTTTCAACTTCTTGCTCATGTTGCTACTCCTTGGACGAGGGTCCCGGTTGCGGGGATTATACGGGAGTCACGGCGGCGATTCAATGATGGGCAATGCCGAGATTGGGAGTGTGACCTCGCCTGTGGCCGGAAACGTGACCGGCAACGCAGCCGGAAAG
>JBDRBC010000386.1:0-33341 GCA_043823125.1 bacterium
GTCGTCGCCGGGGGTCTCGTGGGCGGACGCGCCGTGGTCCGTGCTGGCCACCACCTGCTCGTGGCCGTGGCCCGCCGGATCGTTGGCGCCGTGGTCGTGTTCGGCCTGCACGCCGTGGGCGGGTTCGGCATCCTGATCTGCGTGCGGATCGGTGGCGGGCGCGTCAGCGGCATGGACATCGGTTGCGTGTGTATCAGCCGCGTGATCGGCGACGGCCAGTTCCACCCCGTGCCCCGCATCAGCCGCGGCCCAGTCGTACTCCGCCGTGATGGCAGCCAAGTCGTACGGTGCCGAGAATCGCGCGAACCAGCCCTCGGTCGGTCCCTTCCAGCCGGCGCCGATGAACGACAGCACGGCCAGGATGAGCAACGGCACGGTCATCGTCCAGGGCGACTCATGGGCGTGATCGTATTTCTCCTGCACCCGCGGTTTGCCCGTGAAGGTCAGGAAGATGAGCCGGAACATGTAAAACGCCGTGATCCCGGCGGCCAGGATGGCGAGGATGAACGGGATGTAGTGCTTCGGGTGCTCCATGCCGAAGGCCAGCGCCGAGCCGAGGATGGCGTCCTTGCTGTAGAAACCGGCGAAGCCGGGCACGCCGGCGATGGCGATGGTGGCGAAAAGCATGGTCACGAAGGTGATGGGCAGCTTCCGCCACAGCCCGCCCATCTCCGGCATCTCTTGGCTGTGGACGGCGTGGATCACCGAGCCGGCGCCGAGGAAGAGCAGCGCCTTGAAGAAGGCGTGCGTGGTCAGGTGGAACATGCCGCCCACGGCCGAGCCCACGCCGACGGCCATGACCATGTAACCGAGCTGACTCAAGGTCGAGTAGGCCAGCGACCGCTTGATGTCGGTCTTGACCACCGCGATGGTCGCCGCCAGGAAGGCGGTGATGGCCCCCACGTAGGCGATGACCAGCAGCACCTCGGGCGAGAACAGCGGGAACAGCCGGGCAATCATGTAGACGCCGGCCGCGACCATGGTGGCGGCGTGGATCAGGGCGCTGACCGGGGTCGGGCCCTCCATGGCGTCGGGCAGCCAGATGTGCAGCGGCATCTGGGCCGACTTGCCGAGGCAGCCGCAGAACAGGCCGAGTCCCGCCCAGGTCAACAGAGTGCCGCCGATGGCGCCGGTGTGCACCTTGGCGAACAGCTCGAAGTAATCGAGGGTGCCGCACACCGTGAAGAAGGCCAGAATGCCCATCCAGAAGCCCCAGTCGCCCACCCGGTTGGTGAGGAACGCCTTCTTGTTGGCGGCGGCGGCCGACGGCTTGTGGAAGAAGAAGCCGATGAGCAGGTAACTGGCCAGGCCGACCAGCTCCCAGCCGATGTACAGGAAGAACAGGTTGCTGGCCAGCACGATGCACAGCATTGAGAAGGTGAAGAAACCGAGGAAGGCGAAGAACCGATCGTACCGCCGATCCCCGTGCATGTACCCCACCGAGAACAGATGCACCAGGAAACTGATGGTACAGACCACCATCAGCATCACCGCGGTCATGCCGTCCACCAGGATACCGGCATCGATCTGGAAGGAGCCCAGGTCGAGCCAGCGGATCTGTCCCACCACCTTGTAGCTCGGATCGGCCACGTTCCAGAAGTGGAAGAAGATCCGCAGCGCCAGGATCTCGCAGATGCCCAGCAGACCCACGGCGACCCAGTCGCCTCGCCGCGGCAACTTGTTGCCGAAGAAGAACAGAATCGCGTAGGAGATGATCGGCAAGCCGAGGATTACCAGCGCAGATTGCAGGACGGCGGCATCGCTCATCGAAAAGGTCCCCTTTAGCGCTTCAGACGGTTGACTGTATCCACGTGCACGGTGCCGAAGTTACGGAACATGGCCAGCACGATGGCCAGGGCCACCGCGGCTTCGGCCGCCGCCAACACGATGATGAAGGCGGCGATGACATGTCCGTCCACTCCGTGCTCCACGAACCGGGCGAACGCCACGAAGTTGACGTTGGCCGCATTGAGCATCAATTCCACGCCCATGAGCAACCCGACCGCGTTGCGCCGGGTCATGACGGCGAAGATGCCCAGGGAAAACAGGATCGCGCCGACGGTCAGGAAGTGCGCCAGGCCGACACTCATGACTGCACCTCCTCGGCGCCGGGTTCGTCGCCGCCGGGATCGCCCGCTTCGGCAGCGGCGTGTTCCTTGCGTTCCCGGATCAGGATCGCCGCGCCGATCATGGCCACCAGGATCACCAGCGACGCGTACTCGAACGGGAAGATGTAGTCGGTCATGAACTTGGTGCCGATTTCGGTGACGGTGGCCGTGGGTGCGTCGGGCGTGCTGCTGGGCCAGTCGGTGCTGGTGATCACCCGGTAGAGCAGGGCGAACAGCGCCAGGCTGAAGATGCCGGCGGGCACGTGCAGGTCGCGGCCCCGCCGCGGCGCGTCCTCCCGGGGGAGCCGGGTCATCATGACCGTGAACAGCACCAGGATGAGCACACCGCCGATGTAGACCACCACCTGGGTGACGGCCAGGAAGTCGGCGCCGAGAATGGCGTACAGCCCGGCCACCCCGAACAGCGTGAACAGCAGGCTGAACGCCGCGTGCACGATGTTCCGGCTGAACACGACGAAGAAGCCGGACAGCACCGTCAACAGGGCAAAGGCGTAGAAGATCAGGTCACCCGTCACTGGCTTTCCCCCTTGCTGTTCTCTCCGTCCGGATCGGCGTCGGTCGCGGGCGATTCGCTCGCGGGCTCCGTGGCTGGTTTCTCCGCTGCGGGTTTCTCATCCGCAGGCTTCTCCACTGCCGGTGCCGGCGCCGCCGGTTCGTCTTCCTTCGTCTCCGGTTTCGGCTTGGGTTTCTTCTCCTCGACGTACAGCCCCGCCGCCTTCCGTTTCTCGTCGTCGGTCGGTATCGGTTTGTCGGCCGGGATGTACTCGTAGACCAGCGACTTGCGGTCGTAGAGCGAGTGGTCGTAGTCGTGACTCATGTAAATGGCGGCGTGCGGACACGGCTCGGTGCAGAGGCTGCACCAGATGCACTTGTTGTAGTCGATGGCGTACCGCGTCATGTAGCGGTCCTTGCCCTTGCCCTCGGTCTCGATGTAGATACACGAGACCGGACACGCCATGGCGCACTGCTGACAGGCGTTGCAGCGAACGGTGTCCAGGTACACGAAGCCGCGGAACCGCTCCGGCATGACCCACCGCTCGTCGGGATATTGCAGCGTCACCGGCTTCTTGTAGATGTGCTTTATGGTGATGCCCATGCCCTTCAGGGCCGAGCTCACCGCATCGTAGATGTCCGCGAGGTAACGGACCATCGGGTCCTCCCCAAGTGCAGAGACCCGGGCTCGCTGGCTAAATAGTTAGCTTGCCAGCTGGCCCAACAACATCATCCAGATCCCGGCGCCGACCACGCAGAGCAGCGACAGCGGAATCATGACCTTCCAGCAGACGTACATGAGCTGATCGACCCGCAGGCGCGGCAGTGTCCAGCGCACCCACATCTGCAGGAAGACCAGGAAAACACCCTTGATGACGAACACGATCGCCGGGGCGAAGTAGAGACCCGGGATCGGGTTGTGCCAGCCGCCCAGGAACAGGGCGGTGGCGATGCAGGAGACCAGGAACAGGTTGGCGTACTCCGCCAGGAAGAAGAACGCGAACCGCATGCCGGTGTACTCGACGTGGTACCCGGCCACCAGCTCCGACTCGGTCTCCGGCATGTCGAACGGCCCGCGGTTCACTTCCGCCACCGAGCAGATGAAGTAGACCACGAAGGCGACGAACAGGAACGGGTTGCGGAAGATGAACCAGCTCGCGATGCCGCCCTGCTGGGCGATGACGATGTCGTTCATGTTCAACGAACCGACGTACATGACCACCGGGATGGCGGCCAGGGCCAGCGGGATCTCGTAGCTGACCATCTGGGCGGCGCCCCGGGCGGCGCCGTACAGCGCCCACTGTTGTTGGACGCCCAGCCAGCCATGAGGATGCCGACGATGGCCAACCCGCTGACGGCGAAGATGTAGAAGATCCCCAGATCCAGATCGGCGGGGATGAAGCCGGGCGCGAACGGAATGGCGGCCCAGGCCAGCAACGAACCGATGAAGATGACGAACGGCGCCAGGATGAAGAACAGCTTGTCGGCCTGCGCCGGGATGATGTCCTCCTTCTGGAGGATCTTCAGCATGTCGGCGACGGGCTGCGCCACGCCGTGCCACCGCCCGACCCGCATGGGGCCGTAGCGGCTCTGGATGAACCCCGCCACCTTGCGCTCCATCCAGGTGAAAACGATGGCGGAACCGGCCATTACCAGGGCCATCACCAGCGCCATGGTCAATCCGCCCAGGACGAGCAAGGTCTGGGGCGGGATGGCGTCCGCGCCGAAGATTTGCGAGAGCAGGTCCGTGATTACTTGCATGGTTACCTGTCAATCTCCCCGAGGACGATGTCCAAAGAGCCCACCGTGGCCACCAGGTCCGACACCATGAGACCGGGGCCGACCTTCTCGATCACGTGCAGGTTCGAATAGGACGGCGAGCGCACCTTGTTGCGGAACGGTTTCTGGCCGCCGTCGGCGATGATGTAGAAGCCGAGTTCGCCCTTGCTGCTTTCGGTCCGGGTGTAGCAGGAACCGGTGGGGACCCGGATGACCTTCTTGAGCTGGTCAGTCTGGGTCGGTCCTGCTGGTAATCCGTGCAGCGCCTGCTCGATGATCTTGCACGACTGTTCCATCTCGCGCACCCGGACCATGTACCGGTCCCAACAATCGCCGACGGTTCCCTTCTCCCCCGTGCCCACGGGGATCTCGAAGTCGAACCGGTCGTAGACGGAGTACGGATCGCCGCGCCGGCAATCCCACGGCACGCCGGAGCCGCGCAGCACCGGACCGGTGCAGGCGTACGCAAAGGCGTCTTCCCGACTGATGATACCGATGTCGGCGGTTCGCTCGATGAAGACCTTGTTGTATGAGAGCAAGGTGTTGTAATCGGCGATCTTCTTCTTCGCGAACCAGCCGACAAAGTCGAGTACGTCTTCCCGCCATTTCTCGGGCAGATCGTAGCGAACACCACCGATGGTCAGGTAGTTGTACAGCATGCGACCGCCGGCGATGCGTTCGAACAGATTGAGGATCTCTTCCCGCTCGCGGAAGCAGTACAGCAGCGGGGTCCAGGCGCCCATGTCGAGACCGAAGGTGCCGAGGGCGATGAGGTGACTGGCGATACGTTGCAGCTCGGCGCAGACCACGCGGATGTACTCGGCCCGCTCGGGAATGTCGATGTCCAGGAACCGCTCCACCGCTACCACGTAGGCCAGGTTGCAGTTCATGGGAGCCAGGTAATCGAAGCGGTCGGTGTAGACGATCCACTGCTTGTAGTTGCAACCTTCGGCGATCTTCTCGGCGCAGCGGTGCAGGTATCCGATGTACGGGATGGCCTCGTAGACGATCTCCCCGTCCGTCTTGATCAGCAGGCGCAACACCCCGTGGGTGGCGGGGTGCTGGGGGCCCATGTTGATCTCGAGCAGCTCGGACTTCAGCTCGGGCAGGTCGTCCTGTTCAGCCCAGCCGCCTGGCGCGATTATCTTGTCTTCTCCTGTGGCCACAACTACCCCTCGCTGGATTCGTCGGTCCCGGACGGCGCCGGCACCTCTGGCTTCGGGTGGGGATTCTTGCTGTACGGCTTGCCCTCCAGCGGCACCGAGTCCCACTGGCTGGGCATCCGGTAATCCTTGCGCAACGGGTGCCCTTCCCAGTGGTCTTCCAGCAGGATGCGCCGTAGATCCGGGTGCCCCGAAAACTGGATGCCGACCAGGTCGAACGCCTCGCGCTCGTGCCAGGCGGCCGTGGGCCAGAGGCTCGACACCGACGGCACCGCGGCGCCCTCGCGCGGGATTCGGACTTGCAGGTTGAACTCGTGACCGTGCAGATGGGAATAGAGGTTGTAGGCGACTCCCAGATCACCCTCGGCCACGTAGTCCGAGGTCTCGGGCGTGCCGTCCTGGTTGTAACCGAGCACGGCGACGCTTTTGCCCTTGCCTTTCTCGTCGAAACCGGCCCAGTCGATTCCCGACAGGCACATGCAGGTCTCGAAGGTCAGCCGCGGGTCCTCGCGCAGGAATTTCGCCACCTCGAATATCTTGTCCGCCTTGACGAGGGCGAACGGCTCCGGGGCCGTCTCGTGCCACGCCTCGACGGCGTCACCGAACGTTTCGGTCAGCAGTTCGTAAATGGCCGCTTGTTCCATAACCGCCTGTCCTGTCTGACGTTGGCTACTTCCGGTACGGGATCTTCTCGACGTAGTTCTCGATCCATTTGGGCGGCTTGAACTTGCCCTTGCGCCCGCGAATCTTGTCCTGCAGCCGCATCAGACCGTCGAGCAACACCTCGGGTCGAGGCGGGCACCCGGGGATGTAGACATCCACCGGCACCAGCAGATCGACCCCCTTGACCACGTGATACCCGTACTTGAAATAGGGGCCGCCGCCGATGGCGCAGCTCCCCATGGCCACGACCCACTTGGGCTCGGGCATCTGCTCATAAATCCGCTTCAGCCGGGAGGCCATCTTGGCCGTCACCGTGCCCGAGACGATCATCAGGTCGGCCTGCCTCGGGGTGGCGCGGAAGGCGCCGGCGCCGAAGCGGTCGATGTCGTAGCGGGTGGCGCTGGCGGCCATCATCTCGATGGCGCAGCAGGCGAGACCGAATGTCACGGGCCAGATGCTGGACAGCCGCGCCCAGTTGAACACCGTGTCGATGGTGGTCAGGACGAAGTTCTTCTGCTCCGGCTGCACGATCCGCTGGAACTGCTCGTCGATCTTGAAATCGAGCAGCTGCTCCCGGGAAGGGTCGTATCCCGGCGGCGGTGTAGTGCCTTCCTTGTACTGCTTGCTCATTTACCGCCCACCTCCCGCGGCTGCCCGCCGTCCGGTTCGCGCTTGGCCAGCTTTTTCACCCAGTCCAGATCACCCTTCGCCCAGACGTAGGCCAGGCCGAGGGTCAGGATGGCGAGGAAAATCACCATCTCCCAGAAGATGAGGCCGCCCATCCCCTGTACGGGGTAGAGCTGCTTGAACACCACCGCCCACGGGTAGAGAAAGATGACCTCCACATCGAAGACGATGAAGAAGAGCGCAACCAGGTAGAACCGGATGTTGAACCGGACCCACGACGATCCCCGCGGCAACTCACCACACTCGTAAGTAGTCAGCTTGTCGGGATTCGGGTTACTGGGTCGCAGAAGTCGCGCGAAGAAGAGGGCCAACAGGCCGAAGAAGATACCGAACAGGAGGAAGACCAAGACCGTCGTGTAGTTCGCATGAACTCCAGTGGCGACGGTCGCAAGCGGGGGTAACATATGCATTGGAAACCCAAGCTTGTTCGAAGGTGAGGTGATTTGCACGCGTGTGTCACGACCGTCGCGTGCTGCTGCTCACGATGTCCTCGCCAGGGAGCGTCGCGAGTTCCGACAAATACAATTCTCGGAGACTGTGCTGTCAAGACATTCCTGTCTTGATACCCGACTATTCACCAGCATTCGCGTGCGGCGGACCGCAAGTCGGTTTGTCCAGGCATTTCAAGTGACTCTGGACTTGCTATCGGGCACCGTCTGCGCTACGCATGGTTCATGATCAGAATCATCGCCGCTGGAAAACTGAAAGACCGCCGTCTGGCGGACCTCATCGCCGAGTACGGCCGCCGCATCGGCGGCCTGGCGCCGTTCGAATTCGTCGAGGTGAAAGACAGTGATCCCGAACGGGAGGCCGAAGCCATGCTACGGCGGCTCGGCTCGCCCCAGGGCAGCGGTCTGGTGGTGGCCCTGGACGAACACGGCGAGGACATCACCTCCGAGAATCTGGCCGCGCTACTCGGCGCCCACGGCACCGTGTCCTTTCTGGTGGGAGGAGCCGACGGCCTGGGCCAGGCGGTCCGCCAGCGCGCCGATCGCACCCTCCGGCTCTCCTCCCTGACCCTCACCCACGAGATGGCCAGGCTCCTGGCCAGCGAACAGGTGTACCGCGCGTTGACCATCCTGCGCAATCAGCCCTACCACCGACGGTGACCGGCGGGAACCACCAGCGCCGGACCGTGTTGGAGGGCCTGGCGCGTGAATCCCATAACCCCTGATTGCACAGATTGATTGACTCTTTGCGCCGCCCGACCGATTCTTCTATACTCCCGACCGGGAATCGGGCTCGGTGTGTATCGGGATTATCGGGATGACCGGGATTACCGGACCGTACCTGGCCACTACATTTTTCCGGGGAAACGGATGCCTCACATGACAGCCATCTCTTGGTTCACGAATTCTTGGCTCACGAACCGGCGACGGGACGTCTCGGGCCTGATTTGCTTGCTGCTCGGCCTCGTCGGCGCGGGACTGTTCCTGCCCGCCGTGGAATCCGGCGCGGCCACCTTGGTGCTCACCGGTCCGGCGGGCGCGACCGTCAGTCTCAACGGTGACGACCACGGCCGATTTCCGCTGGCCGGCTCACTCACCTTGTTACACGGCGTTTACGAGGTGCAGTGCGAACTACCCGGATACGTCCCGTACACCGAGATCATCCAGCTCGACGGTCCCGACGCCTGGCTGCGCCTGGAGGTACGGCTTACTCCTTACAGCCGCACCATATCCGTGGCTTCGAACCTCCTGCTGGCCGGACTCGGCCAGCACTACCAGGGGCGCACCCGGACCGGGTACTTCTACAATGCGGTGGAGATCGGCGGACTCCTGGCAGCCCTGTACGGCGAGATGGCCTTCCTGAATCACCGGGACGATTTCCTGCTGGCCAACGAGCTGTACGAGTCGGCGGTGACCGAGACCGATATCGAGTATTACCGGAACGAGACCGAATCGGCGTTCGACAAGATGGACAGCGCCGACACCACCCGGAAGCTGGGACTCTACGCCGCCGCCGGCGCCATCGTGGTGAGCATGCTCGACGCCTGGCTGTTCTTCCCGTCAGTCGAAGTGGGGCCGGGAACCACCCCCGCCATCAGTGGCGGAGGCGGCGCGACCTCCCCACTCCTGACCGCCAACCATCGCGCTGAGAATTCGGCGTCCTGGCACGCCGGCTGGAAACTGTCCTTTTGAGTTGAGATCCAACGCCCCGGGTAGACATCCGGAGCGCGATCGGAATCGGAACGAGGGAGCAATCTGGGATGAATCGGTGTCGTTACCCAATCGCCATCTTGTTACTGACGATCCTCGGTCTGGCCCTCAGCCTGGCGCTCGGCTGCGCCGGCCGCCCCGACGATCCGAGCCTCGACAATCCGTTCGATCCTGAGGGTCCCAGCGGCGGTGATCCGTTCCAGCTCTCAGCCAGGAAAATCGGGAATACGGTCTCACTCTCCTGGATCGCACCCGACCATCCGGACATCGCCAAGTACAACATCCTGCACTCCCTGGAGAACGGCGGCTTCTCGGCCATCGACACCGCTGCCGGCGGCAACAACTCCTATATCCACCGGACTCCCGCCGCCAACCTGACCAACTACTACAAGGTGCAGGCCGTGAACAGCGCCGGCGAGACCACCAACATCTCCCGGGTCACCGCCGACTCCGTCCGCACACCGCCTTATCTCGAAATCAACGAGGGCCTTTCCTCCACCGCCTCGCGGTTCGTCACCCTCACCATCGGCACCCGGGTGGGCGACACCGTCTGGATCGCGGACAACGCCGACTTCGCCGATTCGACGGAACTGGCGGCCACTCCCGGCGACACCACCATCACCCTGGACTGGGAGCTGACCCTGGTGCAGGACGAGTTCGGCCAGCCGGCCGACAGCAACGACGTGTACAAGTACGTCTACCTACAGGTATTCGACGGCGACGAGGCCTCGCCGGTGGCCGTGGACTCGGTGAAGATCGATTTCGAGCCGAGAATCACCATCGCCGGCAATCCGGCCACCGTGGCCAGCAACATCGTGGACCTGGAGATCGACAACAGCGGCGTGGACTCCATGCGTTTAGCCGCCAGCGCCGAGGAGCTGGCCACCGCCCTCTGGCTGGCCGGCGCCGACAGTTACCCTGGATTCGTGCTCGGCGACGACCTGGGACCGTTTTTCGTCTTCGGCGAATTCCTGGGTGATTTCGGCTTCACCAGCAGCGGTTTCCTCCAGGTGATTCCCGACGATCTGCAGGCTGCAAGTTTCGTCATCGCCGACGACGCCGAGTTCACCGACGATGCCCTGGTGGAGATCCACAGCGACGCCGTGGCCACCCAGATGCGATTCTCGGAATCCCCCGACCTGTCCGACGCGGTGTGGATCGACTACGCCGACACCACCTCCCTCACCCTGAGCGAAGGCGGCGGGGTGAAACCCGTCTATGGCCAGTTCCGCAATCACTGGGCCGATTCCGCGGTACTCATCGACTGGATCACCTTCATTCAGCAGGATCTGGACGTGACCTTCATCGCGCCGACGGACAACGCCGTGATCCGCGGCGGCGTGCCGTTCACCGTGGCCGGTATCTCCACCGCCGCCAGCGGGAGCCCGGCGGTGGATCAAGTGGAAGTCGATCTGGGTGACGGCTGGATCACGGCCAGCGGCACCGAGACCTGGTCCACCCTCTGGAACGTGCCCACGGTGACCACGGACAGCATGGTCACTCTGCGGGCCCGGGCCACGGCCGACACCGTGATGGCCACCACGCTCATCACGGTGATCATCACCCAGCTCCAGATCAAGATCCTCGGCCCCACCGAGGGCGCTGAAGTCAGCGGCGGCGTCCCGACCATGGTGAACGGCACGGCGACACCCGCCACCAACGGCTCCCTGCTCGACCTGGTGGAACTGGATCTGGGCAACGGCTGGGCCACAGCCAGCGGCCTGGCGGAATGGTCGCTGGAGTGGATCGTGCCGACGGCGAGCGACACCACCGAGGTGACGATTTACGCCCGCGTCTGGGCGGGATCGGATTCGGCCGTGGACAGTGTGTCGGTTGTCATCCCGGGAACGGGCGGTCGTTGATTTTCTTTTACCTCACCATTATCTGCTGCTTTCAAGAAACGATCCGGGCCGTCCCGGATCGTTTTTCTGGCAGGTGGGTATGGCTTCGCTCGAGCCATCATGCCAGTGGTCATAAATCAGGCGGCCCACCCCGCAGGGGATGGGCCGCCGCGACTTCACCGCTCGCGAACCGGGTCAGCCGGCCTCGCTCTCGGCGTGTTTCTTCAGCTTGTCGTTGGCCATGATGGCCAGGTCCACCCGGCGGTTGGCTCGCTTGCCGGAGACGCTGTCGTTCTCGGCGACGGGCTGGGATTCGCCGTAGCCCATGATGGTGAACCGGGTCGGATCCACCTGCAGCCCACCGAGGTAGGCGGCCACCGATTCGGCGCGCCGCTTGGAGAGCGCCATGTTGAGCTCATCGCTGCCGTCGGAATCGGTGTGGCCCTCGATGAGGATGTCGGTATCCGGGTACTTCTGAAGGATGGTGGCGAGCTGGGTGAGGTTACCCTTGGCGTCCGATTGCAGATCGGCCTTGTTGATGTCGAATAGAATCCCCGAGTCGAAGGTGATCTTGATCCCCTCGCCCACGCGCTCCACCGTGGCGCCGTCCAGGTCGCGCTCGATCTCCTCGGCCTGGTTGTCCATGTAGTTGCCGATGTAGGCACCGGCGACACCCCCGACCGCGGCACCGATGATAGCGCCGAGCAGGGTGTTGCCAGCCTCGTTGCCGATGACCGCGCCCACCGCCGCGCCCGCGCCACTCCCGATGGCCGCGCCCTTCTGCTGCCGGCTCATGCTGGCGCACCCGAACGTGCCGAGAATCAGCATGGCGATCAACGAGAAGACGATAATTCTTTTCATCACGGTCCCCTTGGTTGCCGGGGGGGCTCCCCCGCGCTGAACTATTGTTGCCATCCGAATTCGATCCCCCGCATTTAACACCAGCTCTCACCAAACCGCCAGCAATGATCGTGCTGCGGCCTCCAGCCTTGCCCGGGGACGAAGCGTCGCGGATTGGCCATGGCGGTTGTTTCGCCTCCCCTTACTTTGTGTTACATTGCGTCATCCCGTTTGGCGGGCCTGGCACCCTCCCAGCACCCTCTCGACTCCTTTTCGAAACGGTTTCGATGCGGGGTCGACCGGCTCAACGAGGCGGTAAGAGTGACCGTATTCAAACGAAATCCCTTCGTCCGGATCCTGGGTTCCCTGGAGCTGGCCGTGGGGCTGCTCTTGATCTTCGGTATCGCCATCGCGGCCGCCACCTTCATAGAGACACTGCACGGTACCGAGGCCGCCCGTGGTCGCGTGTACAATGCGGGCTGGTTCGAACTGGTGCTCGCCCTGCTGGTCATCAATCTCTCGCTGCTGCTGATCCGCCGGGCTCCCTACCAGGGGCGCAAGATCGGATTCGTGTTTATGCACCTGGCGGTCATCGTCATCCTGGTGGGCGCCGGTATCACCCGCTACTTCGGCTACGAGGGGATCATGCCCATCCGGGAGGGCGAGAGTACCGACTGGATGTATTCCGCTCGGGATCACATCCAGCTCCGCGTGGCGGATGAGCAGGTCTCCTTCCCGGTGCGTCTGTACCAACCCGAGCCCCACCTGAACCGGGATCTCCAGATCACCGGCGAGACCTTTCGGGTCGCCGTGAGGCAATACTGGCCCCACTGCGAGGAACAGTGGCAGGCGGGCGAGGGCGGATCGCCGGTCTTGAATCTCGTGACCGTCCAGCGGGACGAGGTACGCCAGCTCGCGTTGCCCCTGGGTACGGATCTCTGGCTGGGCGGTGTGCGCGCGACCTTCGTGTCGGGATCGCTGCCGCCCGACACCGGCGCCGAACCGTTCGGCGTGGTGCGGATCCGGATCGCTGGGGAATCGTTCAATCTCGTGGTCTCCGCCGAACCGCCCGTCGCCGTGAGCCGTGACGGTTACCGGTTCGAGATCACCGAATTCCATCCCGATTTCAAGGTCGGTCAGGAGCCGGACCCGTCGCAGCCGCTGAACAATCCCATGGTCCGCCTGTCCATCACCGATCCGGACGGCCGGCAAGGCGAACGGATGCTCTTCGCCTTCCATCCCGAGTTCTCCATGAGTCACAGCGGCCAGGAGGAGGCCTTCCGTAACCTGCACCTGCTGTACCAGCTCGAACCCGGCCTGACCTTTGCCGTGGGCGACGGCGACACGGTGCGCGCCCGCGCGAACCTGCCGCTTCAGATCGTGGACGTGGCCACAACCAAGGCCAGTGGCGACATCGCCGGCGGCGAGAGCTTCGTGGTGGCGACAGGGAACTCCGTCTACCAGAACCAGGACAACGATCTGACCTTCACCCTGGAATCGTACCTGCCTTCCGCCGTGCGGAGCCCCGTGGCGAGCGACGATCCCCACCAACCGGCCGCCGTTCTCCTGGCCGTGGAGGGGCCCGACGGTGATGTGGTCGAGTCTCTGGTATACAAGGACACGCCCGAACCGACCCGGATCGAGCTGGCGGGTCGCGAGCTGGAGCTGGCCTACGGTCCCGTCGTTATCCCGTTGCCGTACGAGCTGCAGCTCGACGACTTCGTGCTGGACACCTATCCCGGCAGCGACAACCCGGCGAGTTACGAGAGCCACGTGCGGCTGTTCGATCCGGGGCAGGGCATCGACGGCCGGCCGGTGCGGATCTTCATGAACCACCCCCTGACCCATCGCGGCTTCAAGCATTTCCAGTCGTCCTACGACAGTGACCGGCTGGGTACGGTGCTCTCGGTGAATTTCGATCCGGGTAAGTGGCCGACGTACGCAGGATATATCCTGCTCACCGTCGGATTCCTGCTCATCCTGGTCAAGAACGTGCTCCGGTTACGCGGCGCGGCCGGGCTCGGATTCTGGATGCTGATGATTGTTGCCGCCGCCGGTGGCGGCCTCGCCCAGGCCCAGTCCACGACCGACGCCGACAGCACCCGACCGACCGTTCCCACCGTGCAGAGCGAGCGGCAACGGCACGCCGGTCGCGCCACCGGACGGATAATCACCGACACGGTTCGGCCCGCGGCGGGCCGACTCATCGTCCAGGACTACCAGGGGCGGATGAAACCGCTCGATACCCTGAGCCGCGAGATGGTGATGAAGGTCACCAAGAAGGGGCACTTCGAGGGCTGGGAACCCATCGATCTATATCTGAGCTGGCTCACCTTCCCCGAGTCGTGGTGGCACTACCCGCTGCTGGCGGTGCGCACGCCGGAACTGAAGGCGATGCTCGGCCTGAACCCGGACGCCAGCTACATCGCCGCCGCCGACCTGTTCGACGACGAGGGCCGGTATCGGCTGGGCGACACGGCCGAGGACGCGTTGCGCACTCCGGACAAGGATCGCACCAAGGTGCAGCGTAAATTGCGCTCCTTCGATGAGCGGTTCCAGCTGTTCTACGCCACCCTGCGCGGCAGCAGTTTCCGGGCGTTCCCGGTGCCCGGCGACGAGAACAACTCCTGGCTCGCCTACTGGGATCTGGAAGACCGGATCGAGGGTGAGCTGGCCACCAGATACCAGGAAACCGCCGATACCTTCTTCTCCGGCCTGGCGGCCGGAGACGAGGCGCAGATCAGCGCCGGCATCGCCGGTATCGCTGCCATCCAGGCCGAATTCGGCGGCGAGGTGAAACCGTCCGCCGGCGCCGTCACCGCCGAGCTGCGCTTGAACCGCCTCAACCCGTTCGGCTGGAGCACGCTGCCGTATCTCGCGGCCTGCGGCCTGCTGCTGGTTGTGTTCTTCTGGAATCTGGCCCGGCGTCAGGGGGCGCCGCTCTCGTGGCGCAATCCGTTCTACCTGGCCGGCAACCTGCTCTACGCGGCTGCCTGGCTCCTGCACCTGGCGGGATATATCCTGCGCTGGATCGCCTCGGGGCGGGCGCCGCTGAGCAACGGGTACGAGTCCCTGGTGTTCATCAGCCTCACCGTGGCCCTGGCCGGCCTGATCTTCGAATGGATGTCCCGGCGTGGCGCGGTGGCTGGTCTGGCGGCCTTCCTCACCGCGGGCATCCTCGGCGTGGCCATGATGGCCACCTTCGATCCCGCCATCGGCCCGCTGGTGCCGGTCCTGGTGTCGGTGTGGCTGATCATCCACGTCACCGTCATCACCGCCAGTTACGGCTGTCTCGGGCTGGCCTGCCTCGTGGGAATGCTGATCCTGGTCCTGCACTTCGCCAAGGGCCCCAATCGCGACACCGTACGCACGACCATTCAGTGGCTCGACCGGGTGAACGTCCACGTGGTGCAGTGGGGGCTGCTGCTGCTCACCGTCGGCACCATGCTGGGCGGTGTCTGGGCCAACGAATCGTGGGGACGGTACTGGGGCTGTGACGCCAATGTGACCTGGAGCCTGGTGTCCATCATCGTGTATGCGGTGGTGCTCCACCTGCGGTGGCTGCCGGGCTGGAACCGGCCGTGGTACTTCGCCGCCGGATGCTTCGCTGCCATCGCCTCCATCGTCATGACCTACTTCGGCGTGAATTATTTCCTGGGCGGCCTGCACTCCTACGCCAGTGGCGACGTGGCCACCGTGCCGTCCTGGGTCAACATCGGAGTGGCGGTAATCCTCGGGTTGATCTTCTGCTCGTGGTGGTGCGAGCGGAGCCGGTCCTGGAGTGATTGACGACCCCCACCTGTTGCCTGTATAAACCGCAAATGCTATCCGAAGCGAATTAACTTCACCTTTTTTCGGGAGAACGTCATGCGTTTGATTCTGGGTGTCATTTTCACTCTTCTTCTGATCGTGACCGGCTCGTTCCCTGCCACTGCTTGCGAATTGATCGACTTCGAAGGCCACTGCTACATGGCCGTGCCCATGGACGTGCGCATCAGCTGGGAAGAGGCGCGAGACCTGGCAGCCGCCCACGCACCCGCGGCACACCTGGTCACCATCAGTTCGGAGGCTGAAAACGACTTCGTGTTCGGTCTGGTGGACAAAGCCGCGTTCTGGTTCACCAACGCCTCCCACAACGCCATGGGACCGTGGCTCGGTGGCTACCAGATGGTCGGCCACACCTGGCAGTGGATCATTGGCGAACCGTGGGGTGCGTTCACCGCCTGGTCCGCCTGCGAACCCAACAATCCCGGGGCAGTGGACTGCGGCTTGCACTTCTTCAGCTTGGCCGCCGGCGTTCACAGTTCCGCCTGGAACGACGAGCGGACCGACACCCCGCTCAGAGGGTATATCGTGGAATTCGATGAGCCGTGCGACACGATTACCGAGGATGCGCCGGCGAGCTGGGGAGTTTTGAAGGCGCAGTACCGCTGAGCTGGTCCGTTACGGAGCTGTCGGCAGCGACGTCACGGGAGATAAATCAAGAGTCCCGGCGCCAGCCGGGACTCTTGCTGTTACTGGGACAGCGAACTCTGGCGGGCCGCTGCTAGCGAGCAGATCTACTTCACCATGGCCATCTTCTGGATCTGCACCAGACCGTCCACCTCGAGGCGCGCGAAGTACAGACCGCTGGCCATACGTTCGCCGCTGTCGTCGCGTCCGTCCCAGACTTCCTCCAGCCAGCCGGATTCGCTCAGGCCGTTCACCAGCGAGCGCACCAGGCGACCGCGCTGGTCGTACACACCGAGAGACACCTGCCGGGCGTCGGTCGGGACGTGGAAACGAACCAGAGTGCTCGGGTTGACCGGGTTCGGGCTGGCCGGCAACAACTTGGCGGCCAGCCGGGGGATGGGCAGCGGATCGTCGACGTCGGTGATGACGAGGTCCACGGAGATCTGGTCGATCCACCAGCCTATGCCGCAGTAGTTGCCGTCCTCGGCCGAATAGGCGCCATCGCTGGTCATCCGCAACCGCAGGTCGATCACCGAGAATCCCAGATCGGGATCATAACACTCGTTGAGCACCGACGTCGGGATGTCGAAGTTCTCGGTAATACAGCTCTGTTCGCCGGTGAAGGACCCCAGTACGTGCCAGTCGGTCCCGGGAACCCGCGCACACCGCACTTCCAGGTACCCGTAATCGTACCACTCCTCGAGTTCGTACTTGTGGGTGATGGTCACCGTGACGCCGGGCATGTTGCCAACCCCGATCTGCTGCCAGGTCACGTCGTTCCAGCCGTTGCCGTATCCTGGCGGACAGGCATACTCGGGATCGTCCAGGCCGAACCAGAGTCCGCCGCTGCCGGGACAGCCATTGCCGTGATAAGTATCGTGGTGCACGATGCTGCGGCAGAACTCCCAGCTATCCGGATCGGCCTCGAAGTCCCAGACGAGGGTCGCCTTGGCCAGCTCCACCGGTCGTTCCTTCTTGGCGCCAACAACGAAGTCGGCTTCCACGAAGGTTCCGTTCAGGGTGATGTTCTCGATGGCGATGCCGGTGGACTGACAGTAGTTGTCCTCCGCGGGCGGGATGGTGTCGTCGGCGAAACGGTTGCGGTCACGCGGCGCCAGCCACTCGGTGGAGTCGGAGTTGAAGGCGGTGAAGCCTGGCCACAAGTCACCGTTATCGCCACGGTTGAACTGGCTCAGGTTGTGGTACAGGCTGTAGTTGCGCGGGCCTTCCAGCGTCTCGTACCAGTCGTTCGGCCCGTTGAACCACGGGCTGGCTTCCACCACGTCCACCAGCCGCCGGCTCTCGTTGCTGTTGTGCGGCGCCGCCTCGTCCACGTGGTAGATGATCAATCCCTCGGGCATGGTCAGCCCCAGCAGGATCTGCCGCCGCACCAGCGCCTCGTCGAAGCCGATGTTGCGGCGATTCTCGCAGAGGAAGTATTCGTCCCCCGAACTCAAGCCGCCGGGATAGACCTGGTAGGCGATCGGGGAGGTCTCCGCGGGCGGGATCTGCATGCCGTAGGTATTGCTGGTGATGGTGACCGGCGTCACCCAGCCCAGCTCCTTCTTGCACCAGGCAGTGAAATGGGTCGGACAGCTGCCGGCCAGATCGCCAGGCCGGTGCCCCCAGGAGCCGCCGGACATGGCGCCCCACTCGCCGATGCCCATGGTGCTGTAATCGGTGTCGTACAGGTCCGGCAGGCCGAGCACGTGCCCGTACTCGTGGCAGTACACACCGACGGTGGCCAGGTCCTCGTCGACGGTCTCTTCCGGCTCCACGGAGTAGCGGAAGATCTGGACCCCGTCGTTGGTGTTCTGGTAAGGCCAGAAACCCGAGGCGTGGGACCAGATATCCTTCGGGTCGCCTGACTGCTCCTCGCCCGGTCCGGCGTGCACGAAAAAGAGGGCGTCCACGAAGCCGTCGTCGTCACCCGAGTCGGGGATGCCGTCCGGGCCGTCGCTGTCGTACTGGGCGTAATCCACGAACGGATCCAGCTGGGCGATGGCGTCGATGAGCATCTCGCGACAGGTGCCGAAGCCCTGCACGCTGTCGGGGCCGGCGTAGCTGAAGTAAGTGTTGCTGCCGGTGTTCCAGCCGATGACGTCTCCCACGATGCTGAACTGGCCGAAGCTGTTCTCCAGGTAGAAGTCGTTCATGCTGCCGGTGGGCAAGGTCCCGGTGGAGAAGATCATGTCGTCGTAGGCGGAGTTCGGGTGCCCAATCTGGTCGGCGGGATGGTCCGTCCAGTCGAACAGGATCAGCAGACAGGAGCCGGTACCGGTGATCTTGAGCGAGCCGCTCTTGAGCTGGTCCTGACGTAACGACTCGTGCAGGTGCGCGGGCGCGCTCGCGGCGTGTCGCTGCGCCACCGCCTTGTGACCGAGCCGGGCCAGGAGGTCGGGATGGGCAGGCATATAGTTGGTCGTATTCGCCGCGCTCTGTTCCTGGTGGGCGCTGGCCCCGCTGGCCGGAATGGCCGGAAAATATAGACAACAGAGAACGAGCGCCAGGGTCAGCAGTGCCCCAGCGCGGGTGTAAGTTACCAAGAACCTGGAAGTTCGGGGCGGCATGACTGGTTCCTCCGGATTCACGTGGGGAGCTGAGGTGCGAGAATTCCACCCCTGAGTATATCCGATTTTATCCGCCAAGGACAGTGGCGGTTGTCGCCGTGTGGTTATCGCCGCCAAATCTGGCGGCTTGTACGAAACGCTACGAATCGGATCCAGCCCGATCAGCGGCCGCCAGTTGCGGCAACTGGAAGCCCCCCGTATCTTCCCAGGGTACAAGAGCACTGCTGAAAAATCCCTCGGAGAAACCACTCCTGCTGGGAGCATCATTCACGCGTCCGGAGTCTCCGATGCCTTTCCTGGCCTTCCTCGCCACGATCCTTTTCATCAGCGACGTCCAGATCGACATGTACGACGCCTATCCCGAAAGCATCGCCACCATCGTGGTGGGTCAGATCGGTGATCATCTGGTGTACGATTGCGGCGATCTGGTGGAACACGCATACAGCCCCGAGTACGCTACTTACGCCGCGCTCTTCCCTCAGGTCATCGCCGTGCCGGGCAATCACGACTGGTACAATGACCTGTTCTATTACGAATACGATCAGATGGTGGACGTCATGGACGAGGGTCTCCATCTGGTGGGCATGGACACCTCCCTGCGCCGGGACTCGTCGGCCATGGAGTGGCTCGGCACGACCCTGGACGACGGCAGCACTTTCACGGTCTTCTTCACGCACTATCCGATGTATTCGGACAACGTCCGCAACGGCGGCATGGCAGCCACGGTCCGTGAGTGGTTTCTCCCGACCCTCGACGCCACCCAGGTCGAGCTGGTGATTTCCGGACACGGCCACGCTTACGAGCGTCATGTGGCCGATGGCCGGACATACCTGGTGATCGGCGGCGCCGGTGCTCATCTGGATGAAGTCGGATTCAGTGACACCCAGGTCACGTCGGCTTCACTGCATCACTATGTCGAGATCACCCGGAGCGGTCAAACCGTGAACGTCCTGGTGCGCGGCATCGATGGCGGCGTGGTCGACCTGTTCGCGATAGATATCACCACTCCCACCGAGACGAAGACCTGGGGCCAGATCAAGCACCTGTACAGATAGAGAAAGCCCCGAGGTAACAACCCCGGGGCTTTCGCGAGTAATATCGGACATTACTTCACTGGATCATTTCACTAGCATCATCTTCCGTGACATGACCTGGTTCCCGGTCTCGTACCGGTAGCAGTAGATCCCCGAAGGCATCTGCTGACCGGCATCGTCACGGCCATCCCAGACCACCACGTGGTCGCCGACGCTGTAAGTGGTGTTGACCAGAGTCCGCACCTTACGTCCCGACACGTCGAAGACGTCCAGCTTCACCTGGCCCGCCGCTTCCACCGCGAACTGGATGTTCGTGACGGGATTGAACGGGTTCGGGTGATTCTGGCTCAGGTTGAACGCCACCGGAGTCAGCTCGGTCACCGGTGTCGTGTAATACATGGCCTGGGCCGCATCGGTATTGTTCTGCAGGTCGATCAATCCCTCGCCCCGGATCATGGCGAAGACCACCGTGACCTCTTGCCCGGCGGGCAGTGTGAGCGGGCCAACCGCGGTCAGAGCGGACCAGTCGTTGGGCGCGTCCGAGGTCGGGTTGGAGATGATTCCCTTCAGATGCCGATCCTTCATGGAATCCTCGATGTACCCGTTGGTGTAGACGTAGGTCTCGTTCTTGATCATGGTCAGGTTACTCGGCGTATGCGGATACAGCAGGGCGACGCCCGCGTAAATGTCGCCGGCGCTGTACACGTACGCCAGGTTCCGGCCGGCGTCGACTCCGCCCTCGTTGGTGGCGTAATTGCCGATGTCCCAGTCACAGAAGATTCCCGTGTAATAATTGGTAAGATCCGAGGCGCCGTTGTTCAGGAACGTGTAGTGAAGCATGATGAAGTCGTCGTTGGGCGCGCTGCTCCAGGCGTAGCTGCGCTGGGTCACGGAGATGTCCTCTGGTGAAGGGTGTCCCCCGTCGGTGAAGATCGCCTGATAGTCCTGATCGGACAGGCCCGCGCCCATGTTCACGACCCGGCCGAGGGGCGAGGTGGAGACTTCCCACTCCTCCTGGGCTTCGTCGTATCCCTTGGCGCACATGTAGTTCAGGGTGGTGCCGCCCCAGAGGGTACCGATGTACAGGTGGCTGGCGCCACCGTTGGGGCCGAAGCCGACGCCCTCGGTCTGATCGGTGGACATGTAGCCGATGCTGCCCTGACAGGTCACGGTCCCCTGCACCGCGCCCACATCGTGGGTCAGGAACTCGGGCAGACCGGCGATCATGCCGATGTCGAAGGTCTTCTGATACCCGTTCTGCGCATTCACCGTGAGATAAACGGTGAACTCGAACCCGTTCGGGGCGCCGGCGCTACAGGTCATGGTGAACGGATCACTGCTGTTATCCGCCGTGCCGCCGTCCAGGGCGATGGTGCCGAAGGTACCCGCTCCATCCGTCACCGAGACATAAGGATTGGCGCCCACCGCCAGATTCGCCGTCACCGAGATGCCGGCCGTGACGAGGCTGTTGTTGGTCAGTTCGAAGAACAGATCCGCGGTCTCACCCGGATCGAAGATCAGGTCCCCGGCTGGGTCCTGTGTGTAGCCGGTCCAGACCAGGTGCGGGGTCAGGGCCACGGGCACCGCGCTCACCGCGGCATAGGCGTCGATCAGACCCGAACCGTAGTCGTTGTCCTTGCCCGCGATACCCAGATCGTTGGCCGTCTGCTCCATGATGGAGTCGACCCCCGCCGGCGAGAGGCTCGGATTCTTGGAGAGCATCAGGGCAGCGCACCCGGCGGCGTGGGGACATGCCATGGAGGTGCCGCTCCAGGTATCGCCCGTGTAGCCGCTCGGCTTCTGACACGAGTTCACGTTGGTCCCCGGCGCCGCCACGTCCGGTTTGAGCAGGCCGGTGGGCAGAGGCCAGTCATTCCATGGTGCGATGTCGTCCCAGTTGACCGGTCCACGTGAGGAGGCGCTGTACATGCTGTAGTTCTTGTATCCTGTGCCACCCACGGCGACCACGCCGCCCAGGGAGGTATACGGCGTGCCGCTGATGGCATTCCACGGCGCCGGCACCCGAGCGGTCAAGCCCATCTCCACGGGTGGATCGCAATTGGGCGAGGTGTAGTTGTCGTTACCGGCGGAGTTGAAGAAGATGACGCCTGCGGCGCGGATATTGTCGGCGATCTCCCGTTCCTGGCGCATGTAGATTTCGCGAGCGGTGCCGAGAGAACAGCCGATACCGAGCGACATGGTGAAGATTCGCGCACCCATCTCGATGGCGTATTCCTGACCCTCGTAGATGGCGCTGAACGGCGCCCCGGAGCCGTCGGAGTTGAACGACTTGCACACCATGATGGAGGCGCCCGGCGCGACACCGGTGTGGGTGCCGTTGCTGCCGTCGCCGGCCACGGTGCCGGCCGTATGGGTGCCGTGATTGGAAGCCGAGCCGATAACGTCGTCGTTGGGATTGCTATCCTGGTCGCCGAAATCCCAACCGTTGACATCGTCCTCGTAGCCGTTTCCGTCGTCGTCCGTACTGTTGCCCGGAATTTCGCCGACGTTCACCCAGAGCCGGTTGGCCAGATCGGGGTGGGTCAGCCAGACACCGGTATCGAAGTGGGCCACGATGATGCCGTCGCCGGTGTAGCCAGGTCGGTCCAGACGTCGTGAGCGTAGATCCACTTGACGCCCCAGACCGTGTCGTCCTTGGCCTGACTGAACGTGACCGGATCGCTCCCGTCGCTCTTGATCGGTTCCTTCGACGCCAAAACGCTGCTGATCATGTCGTGCGGCTTGTCGTGAACCAGAACACCCTTCAGGTCCAGCGCGGTGAGGGCGTCAAGCGCCGTCTGGTCGCCCTCGAAGGCGATGGCGTTGGCCAGCCAGAGCGGCTTGATACGACCGACGTGTCCCGCGCGCTTGGCGTCATCCAACACGGCCAGCGGTTCGGCCTGGTTCAGGCGAGCGTGGTCCTTGAGCTGGGTGGTCACGGCCAGCCGGCGCACGCGCCAGTCGGTTTCACCCAGCGTGGCCTCCAGCGCGCTGAGATCGGCTGGATTGTCCAAAAGCAGCAGGACTCTGATCTGGCTGCCTGGAGCCTTGTCGGCGAGTGCCTCTTTGAGTCCAGCGTCGACGGTGATGGCCGAGGCCGCCGAGGAACAGAGAATCAACATCAGACCGACGGATAGCATTACCCGCTTCAGCATGGATATCTCCTTCAGGAAAAAGGTGGTACGTACTCTATCTGATGGGCAGGTCCGAAAACGCGGTAGCGAAGCGCATGGAAGGCGTGTCATCACCGGCTCCGTTTTCCCACAGATGCAGTGACACCCCGAGCTGTCCACGTTCTCCCTCCTAACCCGGTTAATTCATGAATAATCCGGGCTAAGCGGTGATCTCGCGAAAAACACGGGTCGATTTGATGTGTAATTGTATCATATTCTGCGACTTAGTACAAATACGTCCTGGGACGTGACGACAATATTTTGGGGCATAATCGCGATAATTGACGGTTCACTCTGGAAAAATCTGGTAAGAATGTATCGATCAATACCTGTCTCCCCAGCATACAGCCCTGACCTGCATCACTTGTCCCTTTACCATCAGATGACCGGCTGGCCGATCACCGGAGCGGCCGCACCCGCTGGGGTCCGTCTTCCTGTTCCAGCCGTTTCATGAGGGCGTTGATCTCCGCCCCCAGGAGGAATATCAAACCGGATATCCAGAGCCATATCATGAGGATGATCACCCCGGTCAAGGAACCGTAGGTCGTGTTGTACGAGGCGAAGTTGCGCACGAACAGACGGAAAAGCGACGAGGCGCCCAGCCAGAGGATGGTGGAGGTGATGGCGCCGGGCAGGATCCAGCGAAACTCCTGACGCGCTTCCGGGCCGTAATAGTAGAGTAGAGCCAGCGCCGACAGGTTGAGCAGGAACACCAGCGGCAGACGCAGGGTGGTCCAGAGATTCTGGGCATCGCCCGCCAGACCGAACCACTGAAAGACCGTGTGGGTCACCTTCGGCCCGAACAGGATGAAGACGGTGGCCAGCAGCCAGAGCGCGCTCAACACCAGCATCAAGGCGATGGAGAGAACTTTCTGCGTGGCGAGGGATCGACGCGGCCGGATATTGTAGGCCCGGTTGACGGTGGTGATGAGGGCGCCCACCCCCATGGATCCACTCCAGATGGCGGCCAGCAGACCGAAGCTCAACAGCCCGGCGTTCCCCGACGGGATGAGCGACATGACCGTGCCGGCGACCTCGTGATAGGCCTCGGCCGGCAACTGTTCACTCAGCGCCGTGAGGATCTGCTCGGTGAGGTCGTGGCCCAGCGGCAGGTAGCTGATGAGACTGAGCAGGAAGATCAGGAACGGGAACAGCCCCATCATCAGGAAGAAGGCGATCTGCGCCGCCATCCCCATGCAGTCGTCGTACCCGATCTCGCGCTGCAACCGCCGCAGGAACAGGCCCCCGCGTTTCATTCGCCGATTGAAGGTCATGATGGGATTAGAATGGTGCTTGAGCGCGTGGAAATCAATACTGTAGTCTAGCAGACGCTGACCACGAACCGTTCTCCCTGCGCCGGAAGGATCTTCATGAAACGTCTATTCCTCGGCTCCACGTTACTCCTGCTGATTCTCGGTGCCGGAACCGGTGGCACTTTCGACACCATCTTGACGGTCCCGGTGACCACTGCCGCCAGTGCGGCCACCAGCGAGACAGAGCCGGATGGCGAACTGGTGGCGGTTATCGAGCCGGCGCCCCAGCCCATCCTGAACTGGTTGCGGCTCGGCCCACTGCCCGCGACCCTGCCGGCTTTCCACGACGCCGAAAAGAGCGGCTTCAAGGTCCAGGATCTGCTGGACACGCCGTCTCTCGACCGGTCGTCACTGCAACCGCGGCTCGGATTGGAGACGGTATTTCCCGGCGGTCTCACCGTCACCTGGCAAGAGGTCGACAACACCGAGGAATTGCTCGACTTCGGGCAGCCCGAGACCGCCACCGAGGTGTATCTGGCCGTGTACCTCGCCTGTGATCGCTGGCTCAGCGTGGATCTCCGCTTGCGTACGGGGCATTCGGTGAAGGCGTTCCTCGACGGAAAGGCTGTGGACCTGACCAAGACAGAGCTGGACAATCCCGCCGACGAGCCGGAGGACGCCGTCGTCACCAAGGCGACAGACAACCTCGAGACCGTGCCGGCGTTTACGGGAAGTTTATCACTCCCCATCGGCAAACACCTGCTCCTGGTCCATGCCCTGTTCGATCCGGAAACGGAAGCACCGTGGCAGTTCGCCGGCGACGTCACCCTGGGGGAAGACAGTGACCGGTCGGCGCTGACTCTCACCGCCACTCCCACCCGCGCCGTGAACATCCACGACATTCTCGATGCGCCCCGGATCCGTGACGCGGTCATCTCGCCGGACGGCGATCTGGTCGCGGTGACTTTGACCGAATATCGGAACGATCGAGACGAGAGTTCCACGAGCTGGTTGGAACTCCGACAGCCAAACGGCGATCTGGTGCAGAGCTGGCGCAGCGGGCCCAGTGCAAGCCAGGTCCAGTGGGCGCCCACGGGGCAACAACTCAGTTACACCACCAGCGACGCCGGCAAGACCACCATCTGGCTCCACGATTTCGAAACGGGTTTCACCAAGGAGCTGCTCGGCGGCGTGGAGCATTTCGGTGGGTATGGCTGGGCTCCCGACGGCAGTTGCCTGGTCTACTCCTTCACGGTGGAGGCCGAGCCCGATGAGCGGGAGGTCAAACGGGTCAAGCATCCGGCGGATCGGCAACCGTGGTGGCGCAATCGCAGCTATCTGATGCAGGTGGCGCTGCCCGACGGCGGCAGTCGCCGCCTCACCGCCGGCCCACTCAGTACCACCGGCTGGTCCTTCTCGCCCGACAGTGGGCGGCTACTGTTCTTCCGCAGCGAGCCGGACATTCTTCACCGACCGTACAGCACCACCGAACTGTGGGAACTGGACCTGACCACGCTGGAGACCGAGCTGATCCTGGAGGATCCGTGGCTCAACAATGCCGTCTACGGACCGGAGCCGGGAACCCTCGCCATCACCGGGTCGCCCTCGGCCTTCGACGGCCTGGGCCTAAACCTGCCCGAAGGTGTGCAACCCAACGATTACGGCGGTCAGCTCTTCCTGTACGACCGTCGAAGCGGTGAAGCCCGTGCCGTCAGCCGCGACTTCGCTCCGGCCATCGGCGGCTTGCACTGGTCCCAACAGGACAACCGCATCTACACCACCTGCACCGACGGCCAGTACCGGCGGCTCTACGTCTACGATCCAGGCAAGGCCGAGTGGTCACAGGTGGCGAGCGGGTGTGAATACGTTTCCGGCGTCGACTACGCCCGCAGCTCGCGATATGCGGTGGCGTACGGCACCGGTATCACCACGCCATCGACCATGAATCTGCTCGATCTTCGTCGTGGGTCTGTCCGGACCGTGCTCGTTCCGGGTGAATCGTGGTATCAGGACATCACCTTCGGCAAGACCGAAATGTGGCCGTGCGAACTGCCGGACGGAGGCACTCTGGACGGACGGATCTACTATCCCCGTGATTTCGATCCCACCCGGAAGTATCCGGTCATCGTCTACTACTACGGCGGCACATCCCCGGTAACCGTGGACTACGGCGGCCGCTATCCCAAGAACATCTGGGCCGGCCAGGACTACGCCATTTACGTTCCCCAGCCGAGCGGCGCCATCGGCTACGGCCAGGAGTTCGCCGCCCGCCACGTGAACGACTGGGGCAAGTTGACAGCCGCAGAGGTCATCGCGGGCACCGAGGCGTTCCTGGCCGCTCACGACTGGGCGGACCCGGAGCGGGTCGGCTGCATCGGCGCCTCGTACGGTGGTTTCCTGACCATGTACCTCGTCTCGCAGACCGACATCTTCGCCGCCGCGGTGAGTCACGCCGGCATCTCCAGCATCTCGAGCTACTGGGGCGAGGGATACTGGGGATACGCCTACGGCGCCCGGGCGCTGACCGATGCCTTCCCGTGGTCGGATCGGGAGCTGTACGTGGAGCAGAGCCCGCTGTTCAACGCCGACCAGATCAACACCCCACTCTTGCTGGTGCACGGCGCCGCCGACACCAACGTCCCGCTGGGTGAGAGTATCTCGTTGTTCACGGCGCTGAAAATGCTGGGACGGGAGGTGGAGTACATCAGAATCGAAGGCCAGGACCACTGGATCCTCGATCACGATAAGCGGGTGCTCTGGAACGACACCATCCTGGCTTTCTTTGCGAAATTCCTCAAGGATCGGCCGCAGTGGTGGGAGGAACTCTACCCGGACAGTGCCGAGCAGTGATCACGGTTCGTCGTCCAGATATTCGTCGGCGCGGCCGCCAGCCGAGGCCGCGTCGTCACTGTCGCTCGCTTCGGACTGCAGCCCGAGGCCGTCATCCGACCAACCCTCCCGGGCGAGCACCAGGATGGCGGAGTTGGGCACGATGAGATACTGCTGCTTCTCGAAGGTGATTTCCACGGCCGCTTTGCGCAGGAAGAGCGCGTAGTCGCCTTCTTGCGCCTGCAGCGGCACATAGCGCGCCCGCGGCTCGTCGGCTTCCCGCCACGACTCCTCGCAGAGGTCGACCGGTTCGGCGATGGGCAGACCGGGACCCACGGCCACGACCCAGCCGCCCTGGGCCATGCGGGCGCTGACCGCAGTCTGAGGCAAATAGAGCCCGCTCTGGGTTCGTTCCTCCCCTTCTTCGGGGCGGATGAGTACCCTGTCGCCGACGACGATGAGTTGTTTCTTTAATCGCGCCAAGGGTTTACCTCCACCAGTCCAGCGTCGGTGAATCCTGACCTGCAGAGTCCGGTCCAGCCGAGATCGAACTCATAATCATTTTAATGTCACCAGCGATGGCTCAAATATTGTATAATTAAGCATCCTAGGCAATAACTGTTCAAACCCTATCCTCGGCTGCGGTATGAAACGAATCACTCTATCTGTTTTCTGGGTCCTGGCAGTAACACTGTGTGCCGTGAGTCCCTGCCCGGCCGGATTTGGCACCGGTGACAGCGCCGTTGGCACTCTCGACGCGACCATGCCCGAGGTCGAGATACAGTTTCCCCTGCAGTTCGATCTGTTCCGCGGCGGGAGCGAAATCCCGTTGGCCTGGACCATGGACGACGTGTATGCCGCGTGGGTGGAGGCCCGGATTCGCGGCTGCGGCGAGGTCATCGACGAATACATCACACCGGTGACGGAGCGGAACATGGTCTGGAACTGGATCGTGCCCGACATCCTCTGCAACAACGCCGTACTGGAAGTGCAGGGGATCGATCAGTTCGGAAACTCCACCCGGGTCACCAGTTGCTTGTTCACCATCATCCATACCTGGACCGCAGTACCCGACACGCCCACACCACACGACCCGCGGCTGGACGCGCCCCACCCCAATCCGTTCAACCCGGTCACGGAGATTCACTTCTTTTTGCCGGCCCCCGGAGATTACTCACTGACCATTTACGATCTGCAGGGGCGGTTGGTCCGTCACCTCCGACAGGGGCGGCAACCAGCGGGAATACAGCGTGTCACCTGGAACGGTGCGGACGCGACGGGACGGCTGGTGGCTGGCGGCGTCTACCTGGTTCAGCTGGCCGGCCACCACGACGGCGAGCGGATCCTCCAGACCCGCAAGGTGGTGATGTTGCCATGATTCTCGACCGCCGGGATCACAGCCGCACGGCCGGTCCGCTCTTGCTCGTTCTGGTGTTGGTTGCTGTCTGGTGTCGACCCGCGCCGTTACTGGCCGCCGATCCGGAAGTGAACAACGTGACCTTCGCGCAACGACGAGACGGGAGCCGCCTCGTGGATGTCACCTATGACGTCACCGACCTGGACAGCGACACCTTGACCGTCACCCTGCTCGCTTCGGAAAACAACGGCGCCACCTGGGTCTTCCCGTGCCGCAGTGTGAGCGGCGATGTGGGTCCGGACATCCTCCCCGGCAACGGCAAAACCATCGTCTGGGATTTCGGAGCGGACAACAACGGCTGGACCGGCGAATCGTTCCGGGTGCGGGTGGTGGCCAGCGACCTCGGCATCGACCACACCGCCCACTCCCCCGGTAATCACGCCGTATTCGCCTGGAACCTCGACTGGACCGATCCGGCCGAGATCGAAAAGGCTGCCCGGGGCGACCTGGTGGTGCTCATGGCCGGCCAGATGTGGGGCAACGCCCCCGCCGAATCGCTCCGGGTGTACGACCGCTTCAAGGAACTGAATCCCGACTGCGTGGTCATCGGGTACACCCAGGTCAAAACTGTGCAGGAAGACAGCGGCAATCCCGATGCGCTGCCGTACTTCCAGGCGATGTACAATCGGACACTGCCGTACTGGTCCTGGACCACCGCGGGCGATACCCTGTCCGACTTCCCCGGCGCCATTGTGCTGAATATACTCGACCCCGACTGCCGCGAGGCCATGATCTCGACCATGGCGGAGTTTCGCGCGGCTTCCAATAACCCGCTCGACGGCATCTTCTGGGACTATTTCGGCTACACCCTCTGGATCAATCCACTCGTCCAGCTCGAGGGAGAACCGGACCTCGACGGTGACGGCATCCCCCACTGGGACGACGATGATGAAAAGATCGCTTTCCGGGCGGCGCAGGTGGAAATGGTGAATCTCGCCCGCGCCTATCTGGGTGAGGATTTCATTCTCCTGTTCAACGGTGGCCGCGCCCGGTCGGACTCGGCATTCGCGGCGCTGAGTGACGGCATCAACTACGAGCGCTTTCCCACCCTCTACCCGTTCACGACACCAAAAATGGCCGCGGCCCTCGATCCCGACTTCGAGTTCAGCCTGTTCCATGTCCGCTCCTGGCCGCGAACCAGTAACGGCGGCCCTTACATCATCCTCGAGAACATCAATACCTACGGTTTCTGGGATGACCAGGGTGTGTGGACCGATCTCAACCTCGGCAACATCTTCCGCGTGGCCGCCCTGCTCACGGACACGTACGCCGCCTGGAACGACATCGAATGGCACCAGTACGCCTGGCCTGATAACATGATCAGCCTGGGAGAACCGATCGCCCCGACCGTGGTCGTCGGGAACGTCTATACGCGGGAATTCGAATACGGCCGACTCGAGATGCTCATGGAGTCAGGTAACCACCCCAACCCGTACTCCTATCACATCTGGGTGAACGGGGCGCTGGTGGAGAGACTGGACGTTCCGTATCACTTTCCTTGATCACCAGCGTCACCGGATCGATTCAGCGCAGCCGGATCACGATGGCGCCAGCGCCGCCCCAACGAGGTGGCGCTTCCCGCCACGACTTCACCAGCTCGGTATGGCGTGAACACCAGTCACGGACCAGTTGCTTCAGGATGGGCACTCCGCCGGGAGATCCGTGCCCCCGCCCGTGCACCACAAGCAGTTCGGACCGACCCCGACCGGCGTGCGCCATGATCTGCGCCTCGAGCAAAACCAGGGCTTCGTCCACCTGCAGCCGACGGAGACTGATCTCCGGCGGCTTGTCCGCGTCACGCTCCCGGGATTTCTGCTCAGGATCTTCTTCGTAGGCGTCGAACCGGATAGATCGCCGTTTGCCACGGCGGGTTGCCGGCTGTCGAGAATCGGATTGCCGTTTCTTCCTGCCCACGGCTATTCCTCCCGGTGGACGTCGTTCGGACGCAGCCGTACCACGGTGGCCCCCCACGAGCCGCCGGCGGACTCGTGACCGAAGCGCTCCACGGCCGGGTGTCGCTCCAGCACAGCCCTGACGATGGTCCGCAAGACACCGATACCCTTGCCGTGGACAATCCGCACATCCAGGATCCCTCGCTCGTGGCAAACCTCGAGGTACTCGTTGACGAGATCCTTCACCTCGCCCGGAGCGAACATGTGCAGGTCCAGGGTACCGTCGATGGGTAGCTCGGTGGGCTGCTCCTGCTCGGAGTGATAATCGTCCGCCATCAAACTCACTCGCCTCCCGGGCTCGCAATGACTGACCGGACAGACTGCCAGCGACGCCTTGACGGAACGTCGCCATCTCCGCTTCGAGATGGATTGCCCTGTGGTTCAGAAAGATATCACGCTTTACCCGCATGTCGACATTGCGGTGTGGAAACCTCTGGCTGGAATATTCGCTGGGTTCACGAATGGAACGGCGGATCATCGCGGTCGGGAACCGGCCGCAGTACGTTAGCGAGGTCGCACCGGTTGGCCCGGGCATACTGCCCCAGTCGGCGCAAAGTGGAGTACCAGATCAGACCCACCAGCGCCAGACCGAGTAATCCCCCGACGGAATACAGCACACCGTTCACAGACAACCGACCGTTGGCGCCGGAGACGTCAGGCAACCAGCCCAGTAACCGCCAGGGCAACCAGACACAGATTGCCAGCAAGAAGAGTCCGTGAGCGCAGCGGTATGCCGTCAGGAAACCGGCCAGGAACCGGACTCGCCACACCCCACGCCTCGCTTCTCGTGAGGTGAGGGGATGCTCCAGATCGGGCCGTTGCAACAGATCACATAGAAACCAGTAACCATCCACCCACAAGAACGGCAAAAAGCTCCAGACCACCGCAGCCAGTGCGGCCAGACTGGCCAGGTGGAGTGCCGAAGCGTCGAGTCGTGTGGCCAGGAGCAGCAACAGGCCTCCCAGCCAGATCTGGAAGGCGACACCGGCACAGTCCACCCGTAACTTGCCGGCACGCGGTAACACGACGGCAGGGGTCACATCACAATAGAGGACCGGGAAACAGAGCAGCAACCCCACCCCGATGCCACCTGGTGGATACCCTTCCCGTTTCAGCGCCGCGGCGTGCCCCAACTCGTGCCATACCGCCGTGACCAGAAACAGCCCGAGCCCCAGGAGGTAGTTGCCGACCGGGGTGGCGGACGCCCCTGCCGTACCGGGCCAGAGCCAGAAACCGATGGCGTAGGCGGCTCCACCCCCACAGCAGAGTACGGTGAGGGCAAGGGTTGACGCCAGGCCGAGGAGCCGACCGGCCAGACTGTTCACCACCGCTGCCGACAACATCGGCAGTCGCAACCAGATGAAACGATTCCGACCTGGCGAGGAACCGCTGGTCTGCTGTTCAGCCAAGAGGCGCCTCACGAGGGAGACGGGCTCGTCCCCACCCGATTGCAGCTTCCGGGCCAGAGCCGGAGTGACGGCGTAACAGTGTCCCCGCCAGCGGAGGAGCCACGGTCCTGTGGCATGGGGAACCAGGTTAACCTTCTCAGCCACCTCAACCCCCGCTCAGGTGGGCGAGATCGAGCAGACAGAGCCGCAGCACATGGAACCGCACCCAGTCCCGGTCGAATCGCCGGCAGAGTTCACCCAGCGACGGTTTCTCGTCGCCGAGATACACCAGTTCTTCCGGGAGCAGCCCCTCGGCGGCATAGAAACAGTCGTCGCTGAGATTGGCCAGGACATCGGCCGGCCACACCTCGACCTGCTTGTCCAGCTTGACATGCACCGTGGCCGGTGAACGGGAGAGGCAGATCTCGAACGCCCGTCGAAAATCCTCGCGAACCGCCGGCGGCAAGATTCCGTCGTCCAGCCGGTGCCGCGTGAAACAGTCGTAGGACTCGGTGAGCATGTTCCAGAAAGACCACTGTTCGGGGGCTGCAAGGACCTCGGCAAATCCCCAGTCGTAGAGTAGCCGTGTGATACGCTCCGGGTCGTCCGTCCGTCGCCAGGTTTGACTACCTGCCTTGCTCCAGACGATTTCCCCGCCGTCTTCCCAATGCAAGCAGACCGGATGGACGGGACATTCCAGCTTTCCGATCAGCCTTCCAAGCCCGGTGCGGACCCGGATTTCACGGCCCGGCAACGAATATAGCATCCCCCGTTCCCGGGTTCGCCGACTACCGCCGAGACCGCCATTCCCGTCCAGGAACACGATTACCGGCCTGTTTTGTCGCAGGGTGGTGATCACCCGGCGGAGAAAATATGGTGAATCGATGGGAATCCAATCGATTGTGCCCGGCAAGCGTAAGCCGGTACGCACCAGTTCCGCCTCGGCCTTGAAACGATCGTAGGCCGCTTCGTTCAGCAGGATACCCGGGGAGACTCCGGCGTGCAGGAACGGTTCCAGAAGAAACTGATACGGCCCGATGTGCATGGTGATGATGATGCCGCGGTTCAGCTCGGGATTGTCTGCCAGAAAACGGTGCCCCGAGTCGAGCAAGTCGACGCCGCCCCCGGCCAGTCGATGTAACGCCTGATCCTCGTACCGAGACATGCGCTCCCGCTCCCGATTCAAAATGGCGAGTTCTCCCGACGCCGCCTGCGGCATCAGCGTCCGGAGATTCCACAAATCCCACTGGGTCGTTACCGCCCGGTTGTTCATGGTCTTGTTACTCCTCTTCAAGACAGTAGTTTTCAGACGTTGGCAGCGTGCCTCACGTCCTCTGCAGTGGAGCGACGGCATCATCTCTAAGACGGTAGCGGGAGGAAAAGCCCGGGACCACTTCTGGTCCCGGGCTGGGCCGATTAACCCCCAGGCCCCGGCGGGGGCGGCCACGGATTCTCGGGCCTCGGTGGCTGTGGCTGTGTCTTGCAGTTGCAGCAGTTCCATCCGCCGCTGTCCCTGTGGA
>JBDRBC010000387.1:0-2273 GCA_043823125.1 bacterium
GGGCGGTTTGGGACCTGATCCTGCAACCCGGTCCCGGGGGGCCTTCCCCCATCTCCTCTGCAGCAAGGTACGTCAAGCAGTCATACGGACCTCCTTTCGATACCGTCGTGGCGCACACTCGTCCGTCACGCGCAGGAACGCCACCTTCTTTTTGTCCTTCTTGATCAGCCTCTCCCGGAAGTTGTGCAGCGTCTTCTGGCACAGGTGCAGCTCATGCAGTTCCCGCCCGAAGGCGTACCACCACCGCGCGTCGAACTCCAGCGCCTGCAGGGCCTCTTCGTCCGTCAGATCGCTCATTTCCTTGAGGGTCAGGACTCCTACCACCAATTCCACGGGCCGATTGGGCCGCCCCATCTCCGGGTCAAACAAATCCGCGAATTCGTCTTCGATCTCCCGCAGGATCGGCAGCGCCCGGCGGCGGAACGCGCCGGCCCAACTCCGCTCGCACCGCTCGCGCTTGGCCGGCGGCAACAGTCCGCCTGCGTCGAACAACGCTTTCTGAGGATCGCTCGGTCGGTACATGGCTCTCTCTCCTTACGGAATGCTCTACTCATAGAACGATTTTGCCCCGTGGCGGCGTACGTCGGCATGTGGATTTCTTGCGAGAGGGCGCGGTGAACTCCTTGGGGTGGCTCGAGTTACCGGGGGCGAAAGAATGGCTCATCACGAAAACGCGTACCTGTTTCGCTAACCCACGAGTTCATACCGAGCCTCGTGAATCGCGTAGATCTTCAGTTTGAAGAAGTCCATGTCCCGGAATCCGTAGGCCTGTCGCTGCATCGTCTTGATCTTGTTGTTGGTCCCCTCGAGTGGCCCGGTCGAGATCTTGAAGTCGTACCAAGCCAGGATGCCGCGACGATGAGCGGCTAAGAGGCGAGCGAACTTGACCAGGATCGGGACGTCGGAGGCCTTGGCGCGCCGGCACCAGTCGGTCAGAAAGACCCCCGCCTTCCGCTTGCCCGGCTGGTTCCACAACTGCCGGAGATCCTCCTTCAAGTAGTAGGCCAGCGCGAGTGGCTCGTTGAGCTTGAGCGCCTCCTGGAGTCGTTTCTTCTCGTTCCTCCTGCGGTCAAGGTTCTCCGGGTTCTTCAGGAGCAGCCAGCGCGATCCCTTCAGAACCTTCTTCTGCTGGACGGTCGCCTCGTGGTAGAGCGATCGCCGGAGGTCGGACAGCTTCTCGTTGAAGAGCTTGATGACGTGGAAGTGGTCGAACACGATCGTGGCTCGGGGCAGGTGTTTCTGAACGGCCGCGATGTACGCCGGCCCCATGTCGATCGCCACCGCTCGGATCTTGGCGCGTGATGCCCTCAGACGCCTCCAGAAGGGGTCCAGCGCCTCCATTCCCTTGCCCTTGCCGACGAAGACAACCGCGCCGCTGACGAGATCCAGGACCACCGTGAGATATCGGTGTCCGTGGCCGATCGAGATCTCGTCGATGGCCAAATGCTTCAACCCTCTCAGCCGCAGCTTCTTGAAGCGCCGCTGAAGGTACTCCCTCTGGATCTCCTTGATGACGCCCCAGCTCACGCCCAGGTGACGGGCCACGTCCTGGATCGTCATGTGCCGCGACAGTCCCAGCGCATATCGAGCGAAGGCCCTCGTGTGGCGCACCTTCGGATCGGCAAAGCCCAGTGTGGCCTGCCGCACCAGGTCACACTCGAAGCACTCCACCCTCGGCACCTCCAGCGACAGCCAAACGGATTTCTTGCCGATCGGCACTCCCCGGAACAGCCGCGGTACACCGCCGTGACAGATCACTCGATCTGATCCGCACACCGGACATCGGAGCTGGTCCCTCGGACGCACGATCTCGAAGACCACCTGCCCGTACCAGTACCGCGTGGCCTTGTACTCGTACCCCTTCACCCCGAACGCCTGATAGAGTAGGGACGTGGACACGGGTTGCCCTCCAACTGAGGTCGTTCACAACCCCAGATGTGGCAATCCGTTCCACCTTTCGTCACGAAAGTACGCATTACCGCGAAGACCCGTTTTTTTGCAACATCCGCCGGTCACTGTGGCCGAAGCCGGAGAAAAGATAGCCGAAGTGACGGGGATTCGGCGCCACCCCACTCAGGTTCGTTCCTTCCTCAAGCGCCTCGGGATGAAGCCGCGAAGGGTGGCCGCCCTTCCCGCGAAAGCCGACGTGGACGCTCAGCAAAAGTTCCATGACCAGGTGCTTCAGCCCAAACTCCAGGAAGCTCAGAACGGTTCCCGCGTCCTCTTCTTCATGGACGCGGCCCATTTTGTCTTGGCCCCCTTTCTGGGCATCG
>JBDRBC010000388.1:0-3489 GCA_043823125.1 bacterium
CGGGGGCCATGCCCTCTCCTTTGGTTGGGCAAAAAAAAAGGAGGGTCGGGGAAGAAGGCTTCGCCCTGCTCCTGCAGCAATGATGGGGTTAACGTAACTCCGGATCGGTCCAGAGGCAAGATTTGTCCATTATTGAGTTGCTGTGCTCAGGAAGTTGTAGTATGATGAGGATTCTTAATATATGTTATGGCTGATAGTGTTCTTCTTGGAGGTTACAATGAATAAGAAAAACCAGAATCGGAATGCGGAGTCGAAGAAGACCTACCACAAGCCGGAAGTCGCCCTGCAGAAGATAGAGATGGGTGTTTACGGTGATTATGGCAACTGTGGCGGCGGTGATTCCGGTGGATACGGCGGTGGCCATGGCGGTCACGGCGGCGGCCACGGCGGTCACGGTGGCGGCCATGGCGGTGGTCACGGCGGCGGACACTGATCCGCGGCGATTCGGCTCGCTGATTTGCAGACTGGTCGGAGGAGGCTTTCGAGCCTCCTCCGTTTTTTATTGGCATGATTCGTGAGTTCAGGGCGGGTGGGATCAGCTCGTTCAAGAATCCGCCAGACCGCCGACATACTGGAGTAGAGCGCAGGCAGCACTGATGAAGTCGCCATATTGTACGCCCTGTACGACCCAGGTGAGCGGGCTGCCCACCTCAAGAATGTTCGGATAGATATCCTGCACGCTGGCAACCGCCTGTTCGTAGTCACCCTGACCGGCAGCGGCAAAGGCCTTTATCAGATACAGGCTGTTGACATCGAACTCCGTCCAGTGCTCGAACTGGTAGTCTGGATCGCTGTCGATCACTCGCCGGGCATCGGTCGAGGCTCCTGCCAGCTCGATGCCGCCCAGGGCCAGACGAACGCAGGCTTGGCCGCTATACACATCGTTATCGGTCTCTTCCAAGGCGATCGCCGCCAGGAAGCTGTTCAGGGCATCCACGAGTCCCGGCCGGGATTCGGCGGTGCGTAACTGCGTCCAGCCTCGACCGACCAGGGCCGGGCTGAATCCCGGATCCTGGGTCAACGCTTGCTGGAATTGCGCCAGCGCCTGGTCGAAATCTCCGGCCCTGAAGAAGAGCCAACCCTGATTGGTGAGATAGGTCTCGGTGTAGGTCTGAGGCGGCGGATCAGTCAACTCGTCGCTCGAGCAGGCCGGAATGATCGTCAGGATCAGGATCGCGTAAGCCAGGTACAACAACCGGTTGGCGGTTCCTCGCTGACGGCGTGATCGCACTCGAATTCTATCCATTGTCGAGCCTCACTTTAGAAGGACACCACGATTTGCTGGCTGACTTCCCCCGCGGCGGTCGAGCCGGAGGCGGAAATCGTCACACTGGTTGCGCTCGGGTCGAGTATGACCGAGCCTGAAAAACTATTCGTATCTTCGCCCACCGCGGCAATATCGAGAGACGCGGCATCGATCACCACTTGCGGGGTGGCGATCAACTCCTGTGAGGCCGTCACGAAGATCTGCAGCGAACGCGGCTGCCCGGGATTCTTGAGGGCAACCAGGGTGAGAATGCTGGCCGGTTCGGAGGAGAGTATGTTCACGGTGGCGTAACCCATCACCACGGGATCTTGAACGCTGGTGGCCACCACGGTCGCCGACGGTGGCAGGGGCAGGGCAGCGGGCGCCGTGTAGACGCCGTCCTGGGTAATCGTGCCGCCGTCCGCGCCCTGGAGCACGGACCACGCCACACTCGGGTCGCCGTTGGTCGACACGGAGGCGGTGAACGTATATTCCTGCCCCAGGTAGAGTTCGATCTCGACCGGCGCCACCGCCACGGAATCCACGTACACCTCTTCGCCCACCGTGATCAGTCCCGTGCCGCCCTTGACCATTGGCGTTCCTTCATTGCATTGGATCGCGGTCAGACTGACCGGTATCTCGGTGCCGCTGGCATACGCCTCTCGTAACCGCAAGCTGAACTGGAGGAAGGCGCCGTCGCCGTCCAGGACTGAGGTCCCGGCATGGGCCACCGCGACCTGGCCCGGTTGCAGATCGTTGTAATCCGGGCTCCCCCAAGCTTCGGAAAGCGTGCCCTCACTGGTGACAGCGACAAAATCCAGCATTGCCGGGTCGAAGCCCAGAGTGAGTTCGAAGGAATAGACATTCCAATCGGACAGTGCGGCCGTGATGTCCACGGTGAACGCCGTGGTGTCGCTGGCTACCGACAGGCTGGCCGGCGTTGCTGCCAGATTGGCGACGGTGTAGATGCCGCTGATACTGCTCGCATCCAGGGAATCGACGGCCATCACTCGACACTGACCGGCGGCGATTGCTGTCGCCAACCCCTCGGCGGAGACCTTGATGACGTTGGTATCGGTGCTGGACCAGACGAACGGCGGCACGGCCTCTCCGTCCACCTGGAGCTGGACGGTCTCGTCCGCGAGCAAGGTCGTCGTTGCGGGGTAGATCGACGCGGCCTGACAGAACGGGGCCGTAACGACTCCCCCCATCAACAAGAGCAGCAACACGGTTCTCGGTGGCACTACCGTCTCTCGACGCATCCAAGACATGAGGCGTCCTTCCTACTTGAGCAAAGTCATTTTCCGGCTGGCGGCGGCGCCACCAGCCACGACGCGATAAACGTATACTCCGCTCACCACGCGGGCTCCGGAGTCGTTGCGGCCGTTCCACAGGTACTCGTGGTCTCTCGCCGCCAGATCGTCCTGCACGAGAGTGCGCACGAGACGGCCGGCGAGATCGTAGATCTTGAGTGAAGTAGCAACCCGATCACCGCCGTTGCCGGGGACCCGGAAGCGGATGGTCGTGATCGGATTGAACGGATTGGGCTGATTCTGGGCGACCAGCAACGGGCCCACGAGATTGCCGCTTTGCCGGTCCATATCATCCAGGACGTTCTGTTCGTTGAGCAACGCGGACACGAAAGTGATCGGAGCGGCGGCGGAGTGCGTTCCTCCCAGATCCAGGTCCAGGGTAAAGAGGACACCTTCGGGCAGGCCCTCGGGCGCCGCCAGCGCCACCGCCATCAGGCCGGGTTCGCTCACGCGCGTCTGGAACTGTGCGCCCACCAGTTCGGCGCCGGCTTCGACAGCCGTGATCCGGACGCCGTCCTGCACACGAAGGGTGAACTGCGCCGACAGGACATCGCCGGTTCCTCCCCAGCGTACTTCGAGTCTTTGCTGCCCCTGTGGGTCAGACGGTAGCGCGACCAGATCGATCCGGTAATCGCCCCGAGCCAGGCCGGGATAGGTCCCCGTATCCTTGGTGACGATGGATTCCGCTTCGCATGGGAAGAAAGTGGTGAGACCGGCGACGAACCGGAGTACGTAGGCTGCGTCGAGGGCGCTGAGGCCGCCCTGGCAAGTCACGTCGCCGAGCTGCTCCTGCCACGCAGTCAGAGTCAGCCCGCCTATGACGGTGCGCAGGATCAAGGAGGCGTCGTAGGCGGTGATCTCCTGATTGAGGGAGACATCGCCCAGCAGCATGTCCTGGACACCTTCGTCCTGCCAGGGGCTGTAATCCAC
>JBDRBC010000389.1:0-3610 GCA_043823125.1 bacterium
CCACCGAATATATTTTGAATAATGCCTTTGCTCACTTCCTCACTTCCACTCTACATGATAATTCTATGGATTTGCATGATTGGATGAGTCAACACAATGCCCCAACTCCAGTTTTACCGAACGTGAAGCCAGTTCATGGCTGCACCGGCGACGATCTGGATTGCAGGGGGTCTTTGCCCACCCCGCACTACCTTATTATCGTCCTCCAAAGTGAGACTTCAGCGCTCCCCAGGTGGTCGCACCCCCCACCATCGTCCCGCACTCCGGATCGTTCACCGCCAGGTCGTTGATCACCGCCACATCTTGCAAGACGAACTCGCAATCCCGGATCATGGAGTGCTGGCCGAGGATCCGAATGTTGCTGGGATCGCTGTCCTGGATCACGACCGCTTGCCGGTAGACCTCGATCCAACCGGCGGGACAGTCATCAAACACCATGGTCCACTCCACACTGTCATCGCTGTAGTCGACGATAACCACTTCGCTCACCAGGGAATGGAAGACGGGGCGGGCGGAGTGGGCGAGATTGGCCGGCAGATCGAGGCGGACGGTGATATAAGCCGTACCGGTATCCGGTGGCACCCAGGCCCAGAGGTACAGATCGAACTGGGCGCCGGGCGCGCCGTTCACGCAGTCGAGCAGTCGGCTCTCGTCGGCATAGAAGCCCAGGTCGAAGGTCCCGGTCCGGGGTGGCTCTTGAGCAGGCACGCCGGCGCACCAGCAGACGAGCAACAGCGGGACAAGCACGCGCTTCAAAAGGGAACCTCGGGGAGAAAAACGCCAACCGATCGGGTGTACCCGGGGACACCGGGCGCCGTACGGTTGCGGTATTCCAGAACCGGTTGATTTTACCAGAAATCAGCGCTGTTATCTAGCCGGGTGGATGAGATGGATTTCCACCCGCCGGTTGATCATCCGGCCCTCGGGAAGCTCGTTGTCCATGATGGGCAACGTGGAACCGAATCCCTCCGCCGAGATACGCGAAGCAGCGATTCCCTGCTGCTGGCAGTAGGCAACCACCGCGGCCGCCCGTCGCTCGGAAAGATCATGGTTGTAGGCGGCCGACCCGATGATATCGGTATGCCCTTTCACCTCGAGGGTCGCGTCGGGCAGTTCCTGCAGGCGCGCGACGATTCGATCGAGTTCTCCCCGCAGCGAAGTCGAGGTCAGATCCAGCTCGGCGTTGTCGTATTTGAACAGGATCAGTCGGGTCACCTCGATCACCCGCTCCATCAGCTCTTCCTCCACCAGAGTGGAATTGACGACCACCATCGACTTCGGCGGCGAGACGAAAGTCTGTCCCTGGCTGTCCGCCAGATAGAGGCGATAATCGTACCGGTTTCCGGCGGTGACGAACTCGCCGGATTCACCGCGCCAATTCCAGGTCGGATTTCGGATGGGAAGCGCCTGGCCCCGGATGTCCTTGAAGAGTTGACCCGGCGGCCATTCGATGGAGATGGTCCAGTCGTCCAGCCCCGCCTCGGCCACCACCTCGACGAGTTCGAAGACACACAGGCTGTGCGAAGTGGTCAGTTCCACGGTCTCGGTGATCACCGGTGCGAGGAGTGCCGTCGCCTGGCCGGATCTATCGGCACCATCCCGACTTTCGAAATCTCCTGAACCGGAGATCTCGACCCGCTGGTTCTCCTCCCGCCCCCGGCGATCGCTGCTATCGGCGGGATACTCGGGCATCTGCCGCGCCTGCACCGTGATCTGATCGGGATGGACGCCGCAATTCTCCACCAGGTAATCACGAATGACCTCGGCCCGTTTCAGAGACAGATCGAGGTCCCCTTGCTCACTGCCCCAGCCGGAGTTGCAGCCGGTCAAGGTGACGCTGAGTTCGGGATTGTCCCACAAGCGGCGGGCGACGATGTTCAAGGTATTGCGATACTGCGCGGGGATATCCACCAGTGAACCGGGAAAGAAGACGAAATCCTGGAGCGGATTCCGCTCGGGATTCAAGATCTCATACCGCCCGGAATCCAGGGCGAAACCGTTTTCGGCGAAAAAGATCTGGGCCAGAAGCGGGTTCTCGCGACGGATCCGGACGCGCTCCTCGATCAACAAGGTGTCGGTGGAAGCGACCACCGCACCGGACAGGCGTGGCCGGTCCCGGACGACCTGTTCGCTCCAGTCTCCAGCCATGACCACCCCGTCGTGGACACCGGGGGAGTAGCTCAGAACGAACTGATGAAACCCGTCCGCGATATCATTCAGTTCCGAGGTCGGATAGCGAAACTCGTAATCCAGGCGCAAGACCCGGTTCGGCGAATCAAATACGTAGGCGGCGCCGAAACGGAAATCCTCGTGACCGTAGGTTGCCCGCAACATGGCCCGCTCAGCCAGAAACCAGCTCTCGACACCGTAGTCCAGGTCGTATTCGGAATCCTCGTACCCCACATTAAAGAGGGGACTGATCGGTGTGTGCTCGAGCTTGATGCCGGCCTGGATATTCACCGGCGCGTAAACCGCCTCGTCGATCAGGGAAACGTTCGGTTCGTTGAGATGGCGAGCCGCGAACCCGACCACGACCGGGCCGGCTGCCCGGAACAGCCCGCTGATCCCCACCTCCAGCACATTTTTGGACTGTTGATTCAGAAAGACCGGATCACCGGGATCCAGTGCATAGAAATTGGCCTCGTTGTAAGCGATACTCCGGACTCCCACCTCGAAACCGAGACAGAGCCGGTTTTGCCACATCGCCCTGCCGAAGGTGAGGCTATACAGTCCCTGACGGAATATGTCGGAAGAGAAGTACTGAACCGAGAGGCCGGCGCTGCCCAGCGAACCCACCGGATGGGTGATGGCGGCGAAGCCGCTCTGAAAGCTGTCACCGGGAAACCCCAGGTAATATCGCTCGTATCCCGCCACGAGTAACATGGTGCGATTCCAGCCGTTGACCGCCGGATTCACCAGCAGAATCCGGGGATCCCGGATATTGCCGACATTGGATTCGACCACCTGTGACCAGGTTTTGCCGGACAGCAAAACTACACAGAAAACCAAGAGAAGTCGTAGACGCATGATACTGC
Source organism: bacterium (assembly GCA_043823125.1). GTDB lineage: Bacteria > Krumholzibacteriota > Krumholzibacteriia > LZORAL124-64-63 > LZORAL124-64-63 > JBDRBC01. Next base: position 3,036 of record JBDRBC010000389.1, read on the forward strand.
TCCGGTAGCCTATGGATCCGATCATTACCGCGCCAGCACCAGTGAGCCGCTGGCGATTTCCAGACCACTTTCTCGGATGAGGTAGAGGTACACTCCCGGCAGCATCAACTCCCCATCGTCGTTCCGGCCGTTCCAGTAGAACTCCACACCGTTGAACGTATTGGCGGTATACACTTCCTTGCCGTTGAACCTGAAGATCTTCAGTACCGGCGCCGTCAGCTCCATCCCTTGGAGAACGAAGCGAACTCCGTCATTGAAGCCATCCCCGTTGGGAGTGAAGGGATTTGGCCAGATTCTCGGTCCTCCGGCAATGATGAGCTGGACGGTTCGCGCCCGGACCAGCCCCGCAGCCGATCCCGTGATGCTATAGACGTCCTGACGCGGCTCGATATCGTCAGACGCCGTCAGGGTCAGGATCGACTGGGCCGGATAAGAAAATATCGTCGGAACGAAGACCGCTGTAATACCCGGAACTTCGGGGGTAATATCGAGGGTGACCGGATCAGCGAAGGAACCTTCGGGAACAATGGACAGGATGAAGTCAGCGCTGCCGCCGGCGGCAATGGTTCTCGTCT
>JBDRBC010000390.1:0-12063 GCA_043823125.1 bacterium
TTTTCCGGCCCCCCATTAACCCCCCCCCCCGGCCGCCACCTCCACTCCACGGCACGGTTGACCTCCCTCCCCGAGTACCCCATCATAGTCCAGCGACCGAACTGACCCGGCAATATCAACCCCGGAGTATCGACGATGGACCTGACCCTCAGCCAAATAGACGAACAGGTACTCGACAAAGCCGCAGCCCGCTGCCGCGAGCGCAACATCATCATCCCGACCCTGGCCCAGCAGCTGGACCCGACCACCATCCCGGCGGACATCCAGCAACGACTGGCCAGGGTGGATCTGTGGGCTATCGACCCGCTGAACCTGTTCCGCATCACCTGGAAGAACGACCCGCAGTCGGGACTGTTCAACCACGGCAACTGGATCGAATTTCCGCCGGAGTTGACCGGCGTGAACGCTCGCATCATCGGGCTGGTGGGCAAGTGGTTTCCCACGGGAGCGCACAAGGTCGGGGCCGGGTTCGGCTGTCTGGTGCCGCGGCTGGTCACTGGGCAGTTCGATCCGACGAGCCAGAAGGCGGTCTGGCCGAGCACCGGCAACTACTGCCGAGGCGGCGCCTTCGACTGTGCGCTGCTGGCGTGTGACGCGGTGGCCATTTTGCCGGAGGAAATGAGTCAGGAGCGGTTCGATTGGTTAAAAAATGTCGCCCAGGAGGTCATCGCGACTCCCGGTTGCGAGTCCAACGTCAAGGAGATCTACGACAAGTGCTGGGAGATCCGTGAGACCCGGCCCGAGTGTGTGATCTTCAACCAGTTCGAGGAGTTCGGCAACGCCATCTGGCACTACCACCTGACCGGCGGCATCATCCAGGAGATCTTCGAGACGGTGGCGCAGCCCGGTCAACGGCTGGCCGCCTACATCTCGGCCACCGGCTCGGCCGGCACCATCGCCGCCGGCGACTTCCTGCGCACTCGCCACCCGGACCTCGTGGTGGCCGCCACCGAGGCGTTGCAGTGTCCCACCCTGTTGCAGTGCGGGTTCGGGGGACATCGCATCGAGGGCATCGGCGACAAGCACGTGCCGTGGATCCACAACGTCCGCAACACCGACCTGATCTGCGCCATCGACGACGAGGCGTGCCTCGCCCTGTTGCGGCTGTTCAACGAACCGTCAGGTCAATCGTGGCTGGAAAAGGAAGGGCTCGATCCGGCGTTGCTGGCCCAGTTGCCGCTGCTGGGCATCTCCGGCATCTGCAATCTCATCGCGGCCATCAAGGTGTCGCATTACTACGACCTGGACGGACGTGATCTGATCTTCACCCCGTTGACCGATTCGGCCGAGTTGTACAACTCCCGGCTACAGGAGATGCTGACCACACACGGGGCATACAGCAGCGATTTGGCCACGGCCCACCACGCCCGTTACCTGCTGGGGGCCGGGCCCGACTATCTGCGCGAGCTGGGGTATCAGGACCGGAAGGCGCTGCACAACTTCAAGTACTTCACCTGGGTGGAGCAGCAAGGCCGGAGCGCGGAGGAGCTGCGAGCCCTCTGGGATCGTGATTTCTGGACCGAGGTGTTCGCCAGCGCCCGGCACTGGGATCGGCGGATCGAGGAATTCAACGCTCGGGTTGGGCTCGGCTGAGTCGCCGCTACTCAGAGTCAGGCCCGGCGCTCAATCCACGTAACCGAGCGCCCGTAACTTCTGGCGATCCTCGGGCGACAGGTCGGTGGCGACGCTGTCCTGCCCGGTGTGGTTCCGCCGCCAGTCCGCCAGCAACGAGGCCATGTTTTCCAACCGGTCGGGATACTGGTCCGAGAGGTCCCGCAGCTCCTCCGGATCGCTGATCAGATCGTAGAGCAGTCGGACCCCTTCGGCCTCCCCCTCGATGTACTTCCACCGGCCCAGACGGATACCGAACTGCTCGCCGTCCACCCAGGTCCCCAGTTCGTCGTGCGGTTCGTAGGGACGCCGGTGCAGGAAGACGGGGCGCTCCCCAGCGAGTGGTTTTTCCTCCCGTAGATTGCCGCTGAGATCGTGGCCGGTGAAAGTGCCCGCCGGGTCGCGCAACTGGAGCAGGGAGCAGATGGTTGGCGCCAGATCGATGAGTTCCACCGGTTCCTGAAATACGACACCACGCCGGATGGTGCCAGGCCACCAGAAAAGTAACGGAACCCGCACCGCCTCCTCGTGGACATTGACGCCGTGGAAATCGCTGCCGTGCTGGCCGAGGCCTTCGCCGTGGTCGGCCGTGATCACCACCAGGCTGTTCTGCAACAGATCGCGCTCCTGTAGTAATGCCAGGAGGTTGCCGATCTCCTCGTCGGTGTAGGCGATCTCCCCGTCGTAACCGCTGATGATGGGATCCCGACTGATGCCGGTGATTGCCGACGGTAAGAACATGTCACGCCACCTAGTGGGCGGTTCATAAGGATCATGCGGGTCGAAATAGTGCACGAAGAGGAAAAACGGCCGCTCCCTGTCGCGCTTCCGGTCGAGCCAGTGGAGCACGTGCCGTGTCGTACGTTCGGCGCGGCGGTCGAATCCGTTCACCACCGCCTGCCCTTCCAGCTCATCCCGGCGGATGGTCGCGTTGTTCCGGTCAAAATCGTCGTCGTAAAATTCGAAACCCTGGGCCAGGCCGAACTTGGCGTCCAGGACGAAGGAGCTGACCACCGCCGCGGTCTGATACCCCGCCGTGGCCAGGATCTCGGTGAGGGTCAAATGGTCGTCAGCCAACGGAATGGCGTTCTTCACCACTCGGTGGGATACTGGATACTGGGAGGTGAACAGGGAGGCGTGGGCAGGCGCCGTGGTGGCAGCCGGCGCGTAGCAGGTGGTGAAGATCACCCCGTCTCCGGCCAGCTTGCGCAGGTTGGGTGTGGTGTCGTGTTCGTAGCCGAGAAAGGAGCAGTGGTCGCTCCGAGTGGTGTCCATGGTGATCAGGATGAGGTTCGGCGGATCGGACTGGCCGGCATCACGTGAGCAGGCGGTGAACGTGGTACAGCCAAGACACAGCAGGACCAGACAGCTGGCGGGAAGTTTGCCCATAACTCGACCTCGACCGATAATCCGGGATCTCACGGTTCCCTGATACCGGTGATCTCATCCGGGGTGAGTCCGCGTAACCGCCCACTGGGTAGACTGCCGAGTTTCACCGGGCCGATGCGTACCCGGCGCAAGATGGAAACGTCGTGCCGCAGAGAACTGAAGATGCGTCTTACCTGGCGATTCTTCCCGTCCACCACCACCAGCTTGAGGTCGGTAGACGCCTGGTCAGCGTTGATCACTTCCAGCAGGGTCGGGCGTATGAACCCCAGCTTGGGCAGGTGAACCCCGGCGGTGATGATACTGATCTCGACCTCGCGCAGCTGCCCGTGGATCTGGATGAAGTACTCCTTCTCCAATCCGGTGCTACTGGCGGCAAACGAATTCCAGATGTGGTCGTTGGATACCAGGATCAATCCCGAGGTGTTGGCGTCGAGCCGGCCGGCCGGACGCAACCCGGGGATTTCCGAGGGGAAGAACTCTTTGACATGACGCCGGCCACCCCGATCGCTCGTTGAGGTCACGGTCTTGATCGGCTTGTGGAAGGCGAAATAGCGGCGATTGATCTCCAGGAGCGGCTGGCCGTCCAGGCTGATGGTGTTATTCGGCCCCACCGGCGTGCCGGGATCGGTGACCAGCTGTCCGTCCACACGCACTCGCCCCGCCTCGACCATGGCCTCGGCTTGAGGACGCGATGCGTAACCCGCCTTGGTGATGCTGCGGGCGACGCCCTGCATCTTGCGCGGATGCCAGACGTTCTCGGACGCCGATGTTTCATGTCCATTTGGATTTCTGGAGTCACGCTTGTTCATGCAACACTTTCGATAGACCGGAGAAGTCGAGACGAGCACCGGGATATCTTCGGATCTTCAGTTTCGGTCCCGGTCAGACACCCGAGAGGCACCAACCGACCATGATGCCCAGATAGATGAGCAGCAACGCGCCGCCCCAGGTCCGGCTCACATGCGTTTGCCGGCCCATGAACCATAACAAGATGGTAACCACGACCAGCACAGGCAACTGATGTGTACGAACATTCGCGTGGGTGACCACCGGCTGGATGAGGGCCACCGGCCCAGCCACCCCGAGCAGATTGAACAGGTTGGACCCGATGACGTTGCCCAGGGCGATGTCGCTCTCCTTGCGAAAGGAGGCCATGACGGTGGTGGCGAGCTCCGGCAGACTCGTTCCCACCGCCACCAGGGTCAGCCCGATGAACGCCTCGGAAGCCCCGAGCTCGGTGGCGATGACCACGGCCGATTCCACGATGAGGTGCCCGCCATAACTCAGAAAGCCGATACCACCCACCACCATCGCCACACTCATCACCATGCCGGTTGGTCGCGAATCCCCGGGCAGACTCGCAGACCTCCGTCCATTTTCCGACTTCTGTTTGAGTGCGAAGCGGACGGTGTACACCATGAAAACGATGAAGAGCAAGGTCAGCACTCCACCATCGATATGACTGAGGACCCTGTCCCAGGAGAGAAAGGCAAAGACGATGGTGCTGAAGATAAGAAAAGGCACCTGGCGCCGGAACAGCCTCTTTTCCACCCGTACCGGCATCAACAAGGCGGCCGAACCGAGAATCAGACCGATGTTGGCGAGATTCGACCCGATGACGTTGCCGATCATCAGATCGTTGTTGTCCCGCCAGGCCGCCACCAGGCAGACGAAGAGTTCCGGAGCGGAAGTGCCAAAAGCAACGACGGTGAGACCGATGACCACAGGCGCCACGCCGAGCTGGGCGGCGATACGCGACCCCCCGGTAACCAGGGACCAGGCACCACTCACCAGCAATACTATGCCGAGGGTGAAATAGAATAGCTCGTAAAGCAATCAGTACTCCCGCCTGATCCCTGCTCCGTGGGCATCGCTATGATGCGGATTAAAGATGCTCCGTCGAACGCAGCATACTCCCGGATTCGACCCAGGCCAAACAGGAAGTAGTCACGGACCGGGGTGGTCGTTTAAGTCAAAAACATCAATTCACGGTATTTCTTGACCGAGTATGGCAACGGCCCGAACCGGTGATCCTTCCGCGCCCTCCAGTTTCAAGGGCAGAACCAGGAAAAAGAAGTGGCCCGGCGGTACCGCCGCCAGGTTTGCCAGATTCTCCACGTTGATCAACCCGGCCGCAGCCAGCAGGTCGTGAGCGAATCGGCCGTCCAGCGGATCGATGCTGGGGCTGTCCAACCCGATCCCCTTGAGATTGGCGACGGCCAGCAAACGGGCCAGCTCCGGTGACAGATACGGCCACTCGGCGTAGTAGTGATCGGTTCCCCAGTGCTGATCCCAGCCGGTCCTCAACAGCAGATAATCCACCGGTTCCAGGTCCACATCCTCGAGCAACGTCACCGGTAGCTCACCAGACACACCCGTTTCGCTGACATCCAGAACCAAACCCGTGCCGACGAAACGATCGAGGGGCATAACTTCCAGCCCGGGTTGCCCGGCAAGGAAATGGAGTGGCGTGTCGATGTGTGTGGCCACGTGGCACTCCAGCTCCAGCGACGACACCTGAAATCCCGCCTTTTCGTGGCTCTCTCGCTGCTTGATACCGACGGGGGCGGCATCGCCGGGATACTGGGCCATGTTGCTGCGGATGGGGTGACTCAGGTCGATGATGGTCATATCACGCTCTACTCAGGTTACGGCGGCGAATGTCACCAGGCCGAAGGCGCGGAATAGCTGGATATCTCGCGCTCCAGACTGCCGACGGAAAACTCGGATGCGACGATGATACGTTCGGCCGCGGCCAGCCTTTCCAGCAGAATGCCTTCACTGCCGGCCACAGCGGTCACGGCCAGAAAGATTCGCCGGGTGAGGTCGGCGGGACCCACCTGGGCCACAGCGTAATCCTGGTTGAGCAACCGTTGTTTCAAGGATTGCAGTGGTTTACGACGTTCCTTGATGGATCGTGCCTCGGTCAATACCAGATCCGCAATCACGGTACCCATGTAGACCCGGATATCGTCCACCATCACCTCCTCCTGCCGTCTCCACCCCGGTGCGGTCCCATCACGGCCGGTGGCCGCACCCACGGTATCAACAGACCACGGTCAGGGAAAAACCTTGGACGGCGAAATCAGCGCCAGAAGGTAAGGAAAAGTGTCGCAGTTGTCCACGTCGGCGTAGTGCTCCAGTACGTGGCGTGAACACGCACCGTCACATTGGCAAGGCGGGAAGCTGTCGCTTCCCGCCTCACCCGGTTGTCCTTCTCCGTTGTCGTCCCGCGATTAACTACTTGGCCAGGACCATCTTGCAGGTTTCGGTCCGCTCCGCGGTGTGCAGACGACCGAAATAGGTACCGGCCGCCACCATACGACCGTTGTCGTCCCGGCCGTTCCACTGCAGGTGGTGGCTGCCGCTCTGCAGATCCCCTTGCCAGACCGTCCGCACCAGACGTCCCTGCAGATCGAAAACATCCACCGCAGCTTTGCCTGGCCGCGCCAGGGTGAAGACGATGGTGGTGGTCGGATTGAACGGGTTGGGGTAGTTGCCGTCGAAGTGGAAGGTGTAGGGCAGGCCCCCGGCTCCGGAGAGGGAGTCGTTGACGTGCAAGGTCACCGGTACCACCGACGGGCTGCCGGGTCCGTTGTGGGTGATCACGAGATACGCCGTGTAATCACCCTGAGCCATGCCGGCGCTATCGAACTGCAGGGTGACGTTCTGGGTCGAGCCCTGCGGCACGGAACCGGTGTCCGGATTCACCGTCAGCCAGTCCACCGGCTTGTAGATGGTGAAAACCGCGTCGCTGGTGTCGCTCACGCTATCGTCGAGGGCACTGACCCGAACCAGGCAAACGGCGGCAGCTGGACCGTTGACCGTCCAGTTGAAGAAGCCATCGTTGGTTGTACTGGCGCTGATGGACTCCCAGCTGCCGCCGCCGTTGCGGCTCAGATCGATCTTGACGTCGATAAGCCCGCCCGTTGAACTCCAGGTGATGTCGACGCTGTCGTTGATGGCCAAGACCTCGCCCCCGTCGGGCGCGGTCACGGTGATGGTGGGCCCGGCTGCCGTCAGAACGATATTGCCGCTCATCGTGTGGGGGGTAGCGCCCCACCCGTCGCCGGTGACTGTGTAGGCGAGATATTTGGGTCCGGCCAGACCCCCGTCGTAGCTCACGTTGACCGTACCCGTGGCCGACTCTCCTCCCACGACCACGCCGTAATAATTGGGCGATCCGGTATCGCCGTGCCACGACACCAGCGCGCCGTTGCCGCTGCTGCCGTCCGTGGTCATGGGACCGTACGTGCCGCCCACGAAATTGGTGGACGAGGTCACCGTGATGCCGCTCGGGAAATCGAGGGTGACGTCGGAGAGCCACTCGTCGTCGCCACTGGCGTTGTACACCGTGAACGACAAGGTGGCCGTGGTTCCCGACTCGTAGGTGCTCGCGTCACAGATGAAGGTCGAACCGCCGATGCTCTTCTCGCCGCCGGCTTTGGGCGCACTGCCCTGCACCACCACCGAGAAATCCAGACTGGAGCCGACTTCGCCGGTGTTACCGATCTCCAGCAGCTCGGTGTCGTAACTGTCCGGATCCATGGTCTTGTCGAAGGAGGTGGGATCGAGCGTGATCTGGGGTATCAACACCACATCGCTCTCGTCCACGGTGATGGAGTACGAGGCGCTGCCGCCGGTATAAGTGCCGTTGGAGATGGAGAAACCCACCTCCTGGATCTCGTCCCGCGGTACCGACAGGGAGACATCGGCGTCGTTGTTGGCGTCCAGGGTGATATACTCGATCACCCCGGCGCCGCCGAATTTCTTTATGATGGCGGTCAACGCGATCTGACTGCCGTCCGCCCCGTTGAACTGGACATCCACCGTACCAGGGGCGCCGGTGAACAGACTACAGCGAGCAAAATTCGCCGCGATCTTCGCCACCGAGCCGGTCTTGGTGGTAGGGTAGGCGCTGATGGTATGGGTGGTGCCGGAGGTGGGGTAATCCCGCGCCTCATCGTAGCCGAAACCGGAAATCCAACGACCGCCACATGCGTAGTTCCAGGCGGTGAAGGTAGGCCAGCTAGCGGCCACCGAGGAGCCGTTGTTCACGAGCATCTGGTTGTAGGAATCCATCATGGCCTGACTCGTGTGTGTCTTTCGCCAATCCCACAGATCGACGATGATCTGGTTGCCGTAGGTCTCCGACATCCAGAGCTGCCAGACGCAGTCCTCATAGGAGCCCGAACCGCCCGAATCGAGGGAGGTCGCCGGCGCGGTGATGGGATCACCGCCGGTCAGGTAGTTGTAGTAGTCGTTCACCACGTCGTAGATGATATCCTCGGACCAAGTGGCGTCCACTTCCACCCAACCGCCCTCGGACCAGGCGGAGCCAGCCTTTTGCGTGGCGTGCTTGAACTCGTGGCAGCAGGTCACCTTGGCGGCGCCCCACTGGTTACCTTCGGGGTCGTCGTTGGGTGGAAAACCGAGATAATCGTTGTGCAGGGTGATGCGTGTAGTGTAAGTCCCGGTGGAGGTCGTATACCCGTAATAGCCCATGTCCTCGAAGTAGATCTCGTAGTACGGCGAGTGCGACGGGGTGGTGAAGCCCAGCACGTTGCACTCCTGGTCCTGGCTAAAATCCATGTACAGAGCGCACTTTTCCACGAAATCGGGAATGCCGTTGGCGGGATCCACATCGGTGCTCGGGGGGGCATCGGCTCCGGAGGTATCGTAATTCATCCGGAAGTAGCCGCTGGGGCTGATATAGGAGGCCTTGTCAGCCTTGTCGAGCGTCGGATTCAGATAGGCCTCGATGGCCTCGACAACCCGTGGGGAGAGCTTATCGCGTATACCGGCGTATTCCGCCATGATGGCGGTACCGTTCTTCAAAGGCGCGAACTCCGTAGGCCGGTACTCCACCGGCAAGGCATCCTGATCGAATCCGTAGTGAAACTTGTAGAGGAGTCCTTCCTCGGCAGTCAACTCGCTTGTTGTCACTGCAGCCTCGACCTTGGCCAGGAATTCCAGCCCGGCATTGGGTCCTGCGGCCAGCACCGAAACAGCGCTCGACAAGCTGAGCAGCAACAAACCGAGTGTCAGGAATGCATTTCTGCGGATCATTGGTTCTCCTTCCAGAACGGCTGCAAACCAACACCCCCTGACACCAACGAAGGAGCATCAGGGAGTGAGAGAAGAGTTCACCACCGCATAATTCTAGACCAATATTGTCGCGAAAGTATCACGTGGGGCGCTGAAGTTGTGGATTCCAGTACAGCACATTCATTGACAACTGTCCCGGTTTGCATACGATTGGGGCATGAACCACCTGAGGAGCCCGCAACTGCGCCCACTCCTGACCCGGCGCCTCCCCATGTTGCCAGTTCCGGCCCTGTTGTGCTTGACAGGCGCCGTTTCCATCTGGGTCTGCTTGCTGGTGGCCGGGTGCAAACCCATCGAGGAAAACCTGCCCTCCCCCAGTGATATACGCACCGTGACCGTCACCAAGCCGCTGGTGGAACGCGATCTGACCGCGCTGAAGGCCCGCGGCGTGATTCGGATGATAACTCGCTACAATTCCAGCAGTTATTTCATCCACAAGGGTGGACATGCCGGATTCGAATACGAGCTTCTTTCCTGGTTTGCCCGGCGTCAGGGGCTCATCGTCGAGGTGGTTGTGCCCGGGCCGGATGAGCACCCGTTCAACCTGCTGAACAGCGGCCGGGGAGACGTGGTGGCCACCGGATCCCCCCTGGACGTGGGATTCACCGGTTTCGTCACCGATACCCATCCGTATATCTTCACCAGTTCGGTGCTGGTGCTGCCGAGTCAGGACGACCGTCCGGACCGGATCGAATCGCTGGCGGGTCTGCGCATCCATCTGCCGCGACATTCACCCCAGCGGGAGCAACTCCAGTTGTTGAGGGAGCAGACCGGACTCCGCTTTTTCGTGGTGACTGCCGGCCCCCTGGTGGAATCCGAGGAGCTCATCGCCCGGGTGGCCCGCGGCGCCATCCCGGCGACGGTGGCGAACTGGACCGTGGCCCGCGCCGCCCTCTCCTATCTGCCGGGCGCGCGGATCGGCGTCCCGTTGAGTGACGACATGCCGGTGTGCTGGCAGATTCGACAGAACAGTCCGGAACTGCTGGCCGAGATGAACCGGTTCCTGAACCAGCACTTCCGCGTGACCAGCGATGGCCCCCGCCGCAACGGCCCTTACGGGATCCTGTTCGAGCGATACTACGGAACCGACCGTTTCATGTCGGCGGCTGGCGGCGCCTCCGACCGTCCCGATCTGAGCGGCCGGATCTCAGCCTGGGACCACCTCATCCTCGCCGCGGCCAAGGAAGTGGAACTCGACTGGCGACTCGTGGCGGCCTTGATCTACGAGGAGTCCAGATTCCAGTCCGACGCGGTGAGTAGCGCCGGCGCCACCGGTCTGATGCAGGTCTTGCCCAGGCTAGCGGGTGACGAGGCGGCGGCGCTGCAGGATCCGGAGGTCAACATCCGCATCGGGGTGAACCTGCTGAAGCGGATCCACGACAGCTACGCCTACCTCGATTCACTGGAGCAGCTGCAGTTCACGCTCGGCACCTACCATGCCGGCATGGGACACATGGCCGATGCCCGACGCCTGGCCATGGATGTGGGCAAGGACCCCAACCGCTGGGCTGGTTCGGTGAAACAAATGCTGCCCCGTCTGATGGAGCAGCGGTTCTACAGCCAGACCCGTCACGGCTTCTATCGCGGCACCGTAACCGTGGCGTATGTGCAGTCGATCCTCAACCGGTATCACATGTACCGGCGCCTGGTGCCGCTGGAGCTGGAAGCGGAGATGGTGTTACGCGACTGGATCGAACCTCAACCCGCCCCCGAGTGAATCTCGCCGCCACCGGCGGACTGCCGGCTGAGCCAGCGACCGAGCCCGGCCGACGAGATGGACGCCGCCAGGAACAGGACCGCGGCCAGCCAGAACACCCGTTCCAGACCGAGAAACCGGTACACGGCGAAACCGAGTCCCGGACCGAGCAGACCACGGATGCCCACCATTGCCACGTGAATCCCCTGATAATGGCTGCCCATTCCATTGGGCGCGAAGGTGATCGAGCCAACGTTCCAGGCGATGTTGACACCGGCCATGCCAAGGGCGTAGCAGACGAATGCGAGATAGACGAACCGCGCACCCTGCGCTTCACCGCCGCGACTCGCCAGGATCAGCCCGAGGGGAAACAGGATCATCAGAGCGAAGGCGAGCTGACACAGCCGCGCCGGATGATACCGATCCATGAAACGTCCCATGAATGGTCCCAGCAACGCCACGCCCGACTGGGCTATGAGCACCCGGGCGGTGGAGATCTGCTCGTAATCGAGATGCAGCCGGGAGTTGAACAGGATGGGCAGGATCGGCATCAGCACCATGAACGCCAGGCCGTAGGTCATGAAATTGGCCTCGAACCAGAGGTAGCGCCGGTCCTGACGAAAGGTCGCCACGGCCTCCAGGAACGGTTGCCACAGTAACCGCACCGGGTGCCGGCTCACGGCCGGCGACACCATCTGCGTCATCTCCGCAAACGGCTCCGTCAAGGTGTGCCGCCGCTCTCCCGGTTGCGGTAGCCGCGCCAGGATCCAGAGGTGGACGAAGCCACAGACCCCGATACCCGCGTACAACACCTTGAACAGCCCTGGATCGTGATCGAGGATCTGCCCCATGGCGATGCTGACCAGCACAGCCACACCGTTCTGCACGGCGGTACCGAGGCCCCAGATCCGTCCCTGCCGGCGGGGTCGGATGGTAACCTGCAAGATCCCGTTCTGGGCGGGATAGACCAGGGCGGCGCAGAAATACACCACCGCCAGCAGAGCGACGAACTGGCCGGCCGAATGCAGGAAGATCCCGGCCACCAGACCGAGTCGGCCCAGAACCCCGCTCCAGAGGATGAGCCGTCGTCGCGAGCCACGGGTCAGAAGATAGCCCCAGTAGACGGCGAGTAGCATGCCGCCGAAATCCATGGTGACGGCGAGGGTGATGAGACCGCCCGAAGCAGCCAGACTCTTGGCCAGCACGAAAGGGACCAGCAGATACCCGGCCCACCAGACACCCTGGAAAACCATGCCCAG
>JBDRBC010000391.1:0-15999 GCA_043823125.1 bacterium
TGACTCGCCCGGAACCTGTACGAGCACCCGCGCGACTGGACCGGATCTGGCAGCGAGGTAAAGAATTCCTCGGTTCCGAGCTGCCCATCATGTGCGGCGCCATGACCTGGATCAGCGATCCGCAGCTGGTGTCGCTCATGGGCAACCTCGGCGCCTTTGGCGCCCTTGCCGCCGGCAACATGCCGCCGGACCTCTTCGCGGAATACGTGGACCAGACCCGGGAACTCACCGACCGGCCGTTCGCCGGCAACCTCATCACCATCGCTCCGAATTACCGGGCGCATCTGGACATCCTGTGTGAGAAACAGGTCAGTCACATCATCTTCGCCGGCTCCTTCCCGCGCCGGTCCGAGGTGGAACTCGCCAAGACCAGCGGCGCCAAGGTGCTCTGCTTCGCCAGCACCGAGACCATCGCCCGCCGCATGATCGATTACGGCGCCGACGCCTTGATCCTGGAGGGGAGCGAGGCCGGTGGTCACATCGGGCACGTCTCCACTGTGGTGCTGCTTCAGGAAATCCTGTTCCAGTGTGACGAGGTGCCGATTTTCGTGGCCGGCGGTATCGCCGACGGTCGCATGATCGGACACCTCTGTCTGATGGGCGCCGCCGGCGCGCAGATGGGCACCCGTTTCGTCATGGCCGAGGAGTGTGGCGCCCACGAAGACTTCAAGAAGCAGTTTCAGCGCAGCCGCTCCCGCGAGGCCATCTCCACGCCCCAGTACAGCAGCGAGCTGCCGGTGGTCTCGGTGCGGGCCCTGAACAACCAGGCCATGCACAAGTTCGGCGAGCTGCAGATGGGACTGCTGGAGAAGTTGAAGGCCGGCGAGCTGTCGCGACAGGAAGCGCAGTACGACGTGGAGAATTTCTGGGTCGGTTCCCTGCGCGAGGCCGCCGTGGAAGGGAACATCAAATCGGGATCCCTCATGGCGGGGCAATCGGTGGGTCTGGTGAAGGAAGTACAACCACTCCGGGAGATCCTGCAGGACCTCGTGGCCGGCGCCGACGAGGCCATCGACCAGGTCACCTCCCGTTTGAACAGTTAGTTTACCTTGGAGGCTTGATATGAGTACCGTCCGGGAAATGCTCGCCAGCAAAGGGAGCGAGGTCCACACCATCGATCCCCAGGCCACGGTGTTCGACGCCGTGCAACTGATGACCGAGAAGAACGTGGGTTCGCTGCTGGTCACCAGGCAGGATGCAGGCAAGGAAAGGATCTGCGGCATCGTCAGTGAACGCGACTACCTGCGGCACGTGGTGCTCAAGGGCCGCAGCAGCCGCTCCACGCCGGTGAAGGACATCATGACCAAGAAGGTCATCTTCGGCGAGCCGGTGTGCAGCGTCAACGAGGTGCTCAACATCATGACCGAGAAGCGGATCCGCCATCTGCCCATCGTGGTGGATGACGATCTGCAGGGCATCGTCTCCATCGGCGACTGCACCAAGGCGCTCATCGAAAAGCAGGAAGTGGAGATCAAGTACCTCAAGGAGTACATGGCCGACGGATACCCCGGGCCCAACGAGGGGTAGTCGACGAGATCCGGTGGAGCCGCGCGGGCTACTCGATGGTATGCCGCTTCATTTTCCGCCACAGGGTGTTGCGGGAGATTCCCAGCTCCTCGGCGGCGCGAGTCCGGTTGCCGCCGTGTTTATGCAACGCTTCCCGGATGACCGCGGCTTCCGCGTTCTGCAAGGGGTTCACGCCGGCAGCGGGCGTCGGGCCGGGATCGACGCGAGGTTGAATCTGTTCGCCGCGGATATGCGGCGGTAGATCCTCGGCCTCGATGATGGCGCCCCCACAGATCACGAAGGCGTGTTCCACCGCGTTCTCCAGCTCCCGGACATTCCCCGGATAATCGTAGTGCATCAACAGGGTCAAGGCCCGTTCGCTGATCCCGGTGAGGCGACGTCCCTGCAGGGCGTTGAACTTCTTGATGAAGTGATTCACGAGCAACGGGATGTCCTCGGTCCGCACACGCAGTGGCGGCAGGTTGATCCGGACCACGTTGAGCCGGAAGAACAGGTCTTGCCGGAAATGCCCGTGCCCCACCTCGCTGGACAGGTCGCGGTTGGTGGCCGCCAGGATACGCACATCCACCTTCACCGGCGCCACCGCACCCAGCGGCGTGCACTCCCGCTCCTGCAGCACCCGGAGCAGCTTGACCTGCATGGCCGGTGATATCTCCCCCACCTCGTCCAGAAACAGGGTTCCCCCCTCGGCCAGGATGAAACGACCGGGCTTGTCCTTCGACGCGTCGGTGAAGGCGCCCTTCATGTGACCGAACAGCTCCGACTCGGCCAGGCTTTCCGGCAAGGCGCCGCAGTTCACCGCCACGAACGGCTGGTCGCGACGCGGCCCGAGATTGTGGATGGCGCGGGCGATGAGTTCCTTCCCCGTGCCCTGCTCCCCATCGATGAGTACAGTGCTGGAACTCTTGGCAACCAGACGCACCATCTCGCGCACCGGCTGCATGGCGGAGCTCTTGGAGATGATGTCGTCACAGGTGTAATTGCTCTGGATCTCGCGACGCAGGGCCACCAGCAGGGAGAGATCACGGAACATCTCCACGCCACCGCGGATCCGTCCCTGGCTGTCCGCCAGATTGGCGGTGCTGATGGACACCTGCAGCTTATGGCCGTCGCGACGGGTGATGGTCACCTCCTGATCGCGGTGCTGTTCGCCGTGCTCCATGCTCTGGCGCAGAAAACAGGAATTCTCGCAGTGATCGGAATGGAACACGTCGGAGCAGATCTCCCCTATGACCTCGTCACGCGTCCAGCCGGTGATCGACTCTGCGGCGCGATTGAACGAGGTGATATGTCCGTGCTCATCCACCGTGAAGATCCCGTGGGGAATGTTTTCGAAGATGATGGAACTGAAGCGGGGATCCGGGGGCAGGTGCATGCCGTGTTCCTTTCGTGGCGCCTCTCACCCAGTAAAGATGGCAAGACTGTCACACAATTGCAACATCAGTGTCACGTTATTCGATCTATGCACACCGTGTGCTGTTCCATTATCGCGACGTCCTTAACGTTGACAATAAGTCAAACTTTTTTATAACAGCAAGTTAACTCCACTATCCACCAATGGCATGTTCTCTGCCTTGGGGTGAATAAATCGAACAGTGCGTCACCTGCGTCCACAGCAGTTTTCCGTTTCAACTCTGGAGTTCGAATTCATGGCAATCGAATGCTCCTACTATCTGGAAGAGCTGGAAACACAGGATCTGCCCCGCCGTTTCCTGGAAGCGTTCGCGGCGATCCTTTCCCATTCCAACTACGCACCGGTGCTCGACGCCGCCGCCCGCATGAAGGCGCGCTGCAGCCGGTGCGCCATCACCTGTCCCATCTACCAGTCCACCGGCGACCGGCGCGATATCCCGTGTCACCGCTCGGATCTGCTGCTGAAGGTGTACCGGCGGTACTTCACCTTGAGCGGCAACCTGAAGGCGCGTTTCGGCGATCCGTTCGTCATCGACGAGGCCTACATCAATGAAATGGCCGAGGAGTACTACCGCTGCACCGCCTGCCGCCGCTGCAAGCTGGACTGCCCTCTGGGAGTCGATCACGGTCTCATCACTCACTTGGCGCGCTGGGTACTGGCCGAGGTAGGCATCACGCCCAAAGCCCTGGTCGTGGCCACTCGGGAACAGCTCGAGGGCAAAACGCACAATACCTCGGCCATCCCGGCCGCCGCCATGAAGGACACCTGCGAGTTCCTCGAGGAGGACTGCGCGGACGAGCACGGTCTGAAGATCGAGTTCCCCATCGATGTGGAGGGCGCCGAGTATGTCTTCTTTCCCGCCGTGAGCGACTACCTGCTCGAACCGGACACGCTCATGGGCAACGCCGCCGTGATGATGGCCACCGGCGGGTCCTGGACCATCGGGACCGAGTACTTCGACGGCATCAATTACGGTCTTTTCTACAGCGACCGGCTGCTGGACCGCATCGTCTCGTCCGAGGTGGCCGAGCTGAAACGGCTCAAGGGCAAGAAGATCCTCATCGGTGAGTGCGGCCACGCCTCGCGCTCGGCCAAGGTCTTCGTGCCGACCTTCTGCGGCGGCGAGGAGGCGCCGGAGGTCGTCAACTGCATGGAATACGCCTACGACCAGTGGCAGGCCGGTAAGCTGAAGCTGAAGCAGGGCGTCATCAAGGAACGGGTGACCTATCACGATCCGTGCAACATCGCCCGGAGTAGCTGGATCACGGAGCAGCCGCGCGAGATCCTCAAGTTTATCTGCGCCGACTTCGTGGAAATGACCCCCAACCGTTCCGAGAATTACTGCTGCGGTGGGGGCGGCGGCACCGTTTCCATCGACGAGATCCGCAAGTTCCGCACTCTGCTGGGCGGCAAGGCCAAGGCGGAGCAGATCCGCGCCACCGGCGCCGAGATCGTCGTGGCGCCGTGCGCCAACTGCAAGAAACAGGTGGCCGAGGTGATGGATGACCACGACGTCCCGGCACGGGTCAGCGGGCTGCACGACCTCATCCTGCTGGCCCTGGATGCCCCCGAGCACATGATCATTCCGAAGGAAGAAGCAGACGAGAAGCCGGCCACGGCCGGCACGGAGGAGTTATGATAGACACCTGGATTACCCTGGCGCGAGGCCCGCTGTTCCGGATCTCCCTGGCGATCTGCCTGCTGGGCCTGCTGTACCGCTTCGGGGTCGCCATCGCGCAGATCTACCACTCCCACCAGCGCGCCGGTGACCGGCGATTGCCGCGCGCGGTCATTTTCAAGACGACCCTGAGGTGGCTGTTCCCCTGGCGGTTGTTCCGCCTGCGCCCGTTGTACAGCCTGTCGTCGCTGGCCTTCCACGTGGGGATCCTGGCCGTGCCGCTGTTCTACGCCGGCCACGTGACCCTGTGGCAACGCAGCCTGGCGTGGCGCTGGCCCGTGCTGGGTCCCGGCGTCAGTGACATGCTGTCGTTGGTGGCCATCGGCGGCCTGGCCGCAGTCCTGCTGAGCCGGCTGCTCATCGCCGCCAGCCGCGATCTGACCACCCGTGAAGATGTCAGGATCCTGGTGCTGCTGCTGGTCCTGACGGCCAGCGGTTACTGGGCGGCCCATCCGCTCTCCTCTCCCTTCGCCCCGCGGTTGATGCTGCTGGTGCACATCCTCGTGGGCGACCTGGCGCTGATCCTCACCCCGTTGACCAAGATCGTGCACTGCGTGCTGAGCCCGCTGACCCAGCTCGTGAGCGAAGTCGGCTGGCACTTCCCGGCCGAGAGCGGCAGACACGTGGCCGTGGCCCTGGCCAAGGAGAACGAGCCGATATGACGGATATGAAGTCCTACGCCATACTGACCGACGTGACCAAGTGCACCGGCTGCGAGGAGTGTGTCGTCGCCTGCAAGTCGACCAACGACACCGCCCCCCAGGACCAGCCGTGGCAGTGGCAAGAAAAGGCCACCGACCTCTCGTCCTCGCGCTGGACCACCATCCAGCACACCCGGGAGAACCGCCACGTCCGGGTCCACTGCCGTCACTGCCTCGATCCCGGTTGTGCCGCGGCCTGTCCCGTGAGCGCGCTGAAGATCTCCGACGAAGGAGCCGTGACGTACGACCCGAGCATCTGCCTCGGTTGCCGGTACTGCATGATGGCCTGCCCCTTCCGGATGACTCGCTACGAGTGGGAGTCGGCCAATCCGCGGGTCCGGAAGTGCATCCTCTGCTACGACAACCTGCAGGACGGCAAGCTCCAGCAGCCCGCCTGCACGGCCGCTTGCCCCACCGGCGCCACCATCTTCGGTGAGCGGAAGGCGCTGCTCGCCGAGGCGCGGCGGCGTATCCAGAAAAACCCGGGTCGCTATCTCGACCACATCTGGGGTGAACACGAGGTGAGCGGCACCTCGGTGCTCTACATCTCGGATGTGGATCTGGTCTCTGCCGGGTGGCCCGGGAGTCTGAGCGACAACGCGGTGCCCGAACTCGCCGTCAAGGTCCTGCAGACCGTGCCGGCCACCTTCCTGACCGTCGGCGCCGCCATGACCGGAATCCAGTGGGTCATCAGGCGGCGACAGAAGCTGGCCGCTGAGGCTTCCGGAGAAACCGCTGCGGCTGCACGTGTTGAGAAGGCTGCCCTGGAGGCGGCGGAACCAGGCTCCATTGCCGATGAGGAGACATCGTGAACAGCGTCCCGAGTGTCCCGAGTGTCCCGAGTGTCCAGAGTGTCCTGAACAACCGCCTGATCGTGACCAAGGCCGTCCTCTGGTTCCTGGTGGGCATCGCCACTGTCGTGGCCGTGGTCCGTTTCGTGAAGGGCCTCGGCGCCACCACCGCCCTCACCGACACCACCCCGTGGGGCATGTGGATCGGTTTCGACGTCATGGCCGGGGTCGCCCTGGCCGGCGGCGGCTTCGTCATCGCGGCCACCGTCTACATCTTCGGCCGGCACAAGTATCACGAAGTGGCGCGCCCCGCCATCCTCACGGCGTTCCTGGGCTACCTGGCCGTCATCGTCGGGTTACTCATCGATCTCGGCCGGCCGTGGAACATCATCCAGGTGATCTTCAATCACAATTATCACAGCCCGCTGTTCGAAGTCGCCATGTGCGTCATGTTCTACACGGGGGTGCTGGCGCTGGAATTCGCGCCGGTGGGCCTGGAACGGTTCGCCTGGGCGCAGCCGGTGGTGCGCCTGCTGCGCAAGTTGACCTTGCCGCTGGTGATCATCGGCATCGCTCTTTCCACCTTGCACCAGTCTTCCCTCGGCACACTGTTCCTGCTGTCCGAGACGCGGATGCATCCGCTCTGGTACAGCCCGTTGTTGCCGCCGATGTTCCTGGTCTCCGCCGTGGGGCTGGGACTCGGCATGGTCTGCCTGGAGAGCCTGATCAGCTCCTGGCTGTACCGTCGCCAACGGGAATGGGAACAGCTGGCGGGATTGACTCGGGCCGCTGCGGTGGTGCTTGGCTTGTATCTGATCCTTCGCCTGGGCGACCTGGCTGTGCGGGGACAGCTCGGCTACGCTTTTGATGGATCGTGGTTCGCCACCCTTTTCTGGGTCGAACTGTTGCTGAGCGCCATCGCACCCGGCCTGTTGTTCAGCCTGCCCGGCAGTCGCGGCCGCAGCTGGGCCATCAGCTGGGGCGCCTTCCTGACCGTGGCCGGATTCATCCTGCACCGGGCCGACGTGGGCGGCATTTCCCACATGGCGGTCACCGGCGAGATCTACGTCCCGGCCCTGAGCGAGCTGGCCGTCAGCATCGGCATCGTGGCCGGCATGGGTCTCATCTTCCTGTTCTTCGTGGAGAATCTCCAGGTGTGGGCTGAGCAACCAGTGAAAAGTGATCGGTTCACGCCGCTAACCGTCGATCCCTTCTCCTCCCAGTTCATCGGCGCGCCGTGGTTCGGCAGCGGGCAGCGGGCGGTGCTGGCCTGGATCTTCGGCGTGGTGGCGGGCATCGGCGTCATGGAACTGCAACTGGCCGCACGCGAACAGGTCCAGGCCAGTCCGGTCCAGTCGGCCCGTTCCGTGGTGGTGACCCGCACCCCGCGTGAGGGGGAGCCAGGCAATACGTATCGGCTGGCAGCGGTCGACGGCGAGAGTCTGCTGACAACCAATCAGGTGCAGAACGCCTTGCTCATCGACAGTGGCGGTGCGGGGCGCTTCGTTCTGTTCGGCCACGAGGCGCACCAGCAGCACCTGGGTGGCCCGCAAAGCTGCGGCAGTTGCCATCACCGCAATCTGCCGCTGGATCGAGGCACGAGCTGTACCTATTGCCACCGCGACATGTACCGCACCAGTGACACCTTCGACCACCAGCGACACGAAGCGGTCCTGGGCGGCAGGGTCTCGTGCGCCGGCTGTCATACCGATCCCGCCGCCGCCAAGGATCGCCACAGCACCAAGGCGTGTGACAGTTGCCACCACCCGGTGTCGGCCAGCGCCACAGCGGTGGTAACGACTCGTGAGCACGAACCGGGCCTGGCGCCCGGGTACCAGGAAGCGCTGCACGGCCTCTGCATCAATTGCCATCGCCAGTACGAGCAGACCGAGGGCAGCGAACAGCCGTACCTGAGCCAGTGCTCCGCATGTCACCGGGGAAATTTCGCCGACGAGAACGAGTTGAGACGTCGCGCCGGCTGGCGCCCCATGACCGCACTCGTCAAACCATAAAGGCCGAGGTGCCGCAGATGTCGCCACTGGTGATCATCATCGACGACGAAGTAGATATCACGACCTTCCTCGGTCTGGCTCTTGAAGATGCGGGTTATCGGGTGCAGACCCTCAACGAGGCCACCCACGCCATGGAGCTCCTGCGCCGGGAAAGACCCGACCTGATCTGCCTCGACCTGTTGATGCCCGAACAGACCGGCGCCTCGCTGTACCAGGAGATCCGGCTCGACACCACTCTCCGCCAGACTCCGGTGCTGATCCTGAGCGGATTGAACGCCCGCGAGGAGCTGGGCCAGCTCCTGCATCAGGACCCGAACCTGGAACCGCCGGCCGGCTACCTGGAAAAGCCGGTGGAGGCCGAGGCGTTCTTGCAACTGATCCAGCAGCTACTCGGCGTCGGGGACACGCCAGACGGGGAGTCGCCGGCATGAACGGATTCGCCTGGCGCGACAATCAGGCCGCGACGCTACTGGAGGAGATGCCGTGCGGCGTCGTGATCATCGACAGCAACTGGTGCATCGTGGATCACAACCGGGCGTTCGCCGACGTCTACGGCGAGAGCGTCGGCAAGCCGTGCTATACCGTCTACAAGGACCGGGGCACCCCGTGTGCGGATTGTGTCGCCCGCGACACCTTCGCCGACGGCAAGCAGCGGATCCTGGAAGAGAGCGGCAAGGACCGGCACGGCCAGACCATCCATTACCTCGCCCAGCTCACTCCACTGAGCGAGGATGGCAAACAGGTGACCCATGTGGCCGCCATCACCACCGACCTGACAGCCACCAAACGGCTGCAACGCGAGTACCAGACCCTGTTCGAGAAGGTGCCGTGTTTCGTCACGGTGCTCAACCGCGACCGGCGGGTGGTGAAGGCCAACGAGATGTTCCGACGCACCTTCGGCGAACCGCGCGGCGAATTCTGCTACCGGCTCTTCAAGCAGCGCCGCACCGAGTGCGAGGACTGCCCGGCGGCCAAGACCTTCAGTGACGGGCTGTCCCACACTTCGCAACATATAGGCACCGCCTGCGACGGATCGCCCAAGCATTACGTCGTCTCCACCGCAGCACTGGTGCGAGGCGAGTCGGACGACATCACCCATGTCATCGAGATGTGCCTCGACGTGACCGACATGGTGAAACTGGAAGAGGAAAAGCTGGTGGCGGAACGGCTGGCCGCGGTGGGCCAGACGGTGGCCGGCCTCTCCCACGGTATCAAGAACATCATGACCGGGCTGGAAGGCGGCATGTACGTCACCGCCACCGGCCTGAAGAAGGGGGATCACAGCCGGATCGAGCGCGGCTGGGAGATGCTGGAGCGGAACATGGGCCGCATCTCCGAGCTGGCCCGGGACCTGCTCTCCTTCTCGCGCGGCGACCAGCCGAACCCGCAGCTCATCGACCCGGCGCAGATCGTCAAAGAAGTCACGGCGCTCTACGAGGAACTCGCCGCCCAGAACGACATCACCATGTCCATCCAGATCCAGGCCGACATCCAACCGGCGTCCATGGATCCGGGCGGGATCCACGACTGCCTGGCCAACCTGGTATCCAACGCCTGCGACGCCTGCAAGCTGACCCACGACAGCGAGCGGAAGGTCACCATCCGGTTGATCGAGGAGTCCACCGTCATCGCCTTCGAGGTCAGCGACACCGGCTGCGGCATGGACAACGACGTGAAGCAACGCGCCTTCACGAGCTTTTTCACGACCAAGGGCAGTGGCGGCACCGGTCTCGGCCTGCTGACCACACGCAAGATCGTGCAGCAGCACGGCGGCGAGATCTCGTTCAACTCGACACCCGGGGTCGGGACCACCTTCCGGCTCAGCTTTCCCCGCAAACGGCTGCCGAACCCGGCGGCGGCTGAAACGACCGATACCAAGGGAGCAGACAATGCGTCAACCCGCTGAAGTTCACGTGCTGGTCGTGGACGACGAGCCCGATATCAGGGAATTTCTCGCCTCGGTCCTGGAAGACGCCGGCATGGAGGTGGAGACGGCCGAGGACGGCAACGTGGCTCTGGAACGCATCAAGGCCCGGACTCCCGATCTCGTCTCCCTGGATCTCGTCATGCCGGGCAAATCCGGAATCCGCCTGCTCCACGAGCTCCGCAAGAACAACGAGTGGTCCAGGATCCCGGTGGTGATCGTCACCGGCCACGCCCGCGACACCGACATCAAAAAGGACCTGGACGCGGTGCTGGCCGAGAGTACCATGAGTGGACCGTCCTCCTTCCTGGAGAAACCGGTGACGCCCCAGGGTTACCTGGAGAACATCTGCCGGCTCCTGGACGTGGAGGTCCCCGACCTGGAACCACGACCGAGCAGCGCCGACGGCCTACGTCGGGAAGCGGAATCGATGCTGGCCAACGCCGATCGCGCCACCCTGGAAGCGATCCTCGATAAGCTTAAAAAAGACAAGAAGGAGTCCTGATCATGCTCATCTGCATTCCCACCATCGGCGACAGCGGTCTGGCGGATACGGTCTGCGCCCATTTCGGCTCGGCGCCGTTTTTCACCGTCCTGAACACCGAAACGGATTCCGTCGAGATCATGCCGAACAACAACGCCCAGCACCAGCACGGCGCCTGTCAGCCGCTGGCCGCCCTGGGCCGCTTCAACCTCGACTGCATCGTCTGCGGCGGCATGGGCCGCCGGGCCATCGAGGCGTTGAACAGCAGCGGCATCACGGTGTATCGGGCCGTGACTGCGAGTGTCACCGAGACCGTGGCCATGATCGAGGCGGGCAAGCTGCCCGAACTCGATCCGGCCCAGGCCTGCCAGGGTCACGGCCATAACCACGGTGGCGGCGGCAACGGGGGGCACGGCTGTGGTGACGGCGGCCAGGCCGAGAAGCCAGACAACGGATAACGAGCCTCCACCGGACCAAGATCTAGACGAATCGCCGGGTACCGTGCTCTACTGGTCGCCGGCGATTTGTCTTTTCAGCGGAGGTCACCCATGGATCAATTGGATACGAATCAGGAAGTGCTGCAACCGGCTGACGATCACCAGCAGCTCGTCCGGGAACTGAGCGCCCCGCTGTTCGCCGTCAAGGGCTGGATGCGGCTGCTGGGGGTGCTCTCCATCATCGGCGGCATCATCACCGTGTTTTCGCTCTGGGGTATCGTGATCTGCTGGATCCCCATCTGGATCGGCGTCCTGCTCTTGAAGGCGGCCAGCGCCATCGAACTGGCCCAGCTCAACGGCGACCGCGATCAGCTCACCCAGTGTCTGCAGCAGTTCCGGACCTATTTCACGCTGCAGGGGGTGCTGTCGCTCATCTACATCGTCGCCGGGATCATCGGATTCATCGTCATGGGCGGCGCCTTGCTCGGTCTGATCGCCGGGCTGGGCGACTACTCCGGGGACTGGTGATCGGCGTCCACCAGCCGCTCCTGCCGCGCACAATAGAGCGTCGGCACGATAAACAGCGTCAGCAGCGCCATCACCATGCCGCCGAAGGACGGGATGGCCATGGGAATCATGATGTCCGCTCCCCGTCCGGTGAGTGACAGCACCGGCAACAGGGCCAGGATCGTGGTGACCGAGGTCATCAACGCCGGCCGGACCCGACGGGTGGCCGCCGCCACCGTGGCCTCGCGAATGGCCGTCCGCTCCCGGGGTCGGCGCCGGCCGAAGGTCTGATCGAGATAGGTCGCCATGAGCACGCCGTCATCCGTGGCGATGCCGAACAGGGCGATGAACCCCACCCACACCGCCACACTCAGATTCACCGGCCCGATCTGGAACAGGTCCCGCAAGCCAGCACCAAACCACGGCAGATCCAGGAACCACGACTGCCCGTAGAGCCAGATCAGCAGGAATCCCCCACTCCAGGCCACGAACACGCCGCCGAAGATCATGGCCGTGGTGAGTACCGAGCGGAATTGCAGGTAGAGCACGAGAAAAATCAACGCCAGCGTCACCGGCAGCACCACCTGCAAGGTGCGGGCGGCGCGTTGCTGGTTCTCGAAGCTGCCGGCGAAGCGATAGCTCACCCCGGCGGGCAGCTCCAGTTCGCCGCTCGCCAGCTTGGCGGCCAGATAGGCGCGGCTTTTTTCGACCACGTCCACTTCGGCCTGGCCGGACGCCTTGTCGAAGATGACATAGCCCACCAGAAAGGTATCCTCGCTCTTGATGGCCTGGGGTCCTTGCCGGTAGTTGATTTCCGCCAGCTGCAGCAGCGGAATCTGGGCGCCGCCGGGTGTCGGCACCCGGATGCCGGCCAGCTCCTCGAGACTGTCCCGCCGCTCCCGGGCGTACCGGACCCGCACCGCATACCGCTGCCGCCCCTCCACCGTGGTGGTGGCCACTCGCCCTCCCACCGCCATCTCGATGACCGCCTGCACCTGGCCCACTGTCAGGCCGTGGCGGGCGATGGCGTCGCGGTCGATCTCGATTTCCAGATACGGTTTCCCCACGATGCGGTCGGCGAACACCGTGGCGGGATTCACCCCGGGCACTTCCTTGAGCAACGCCTCGATGGCCAGTCCCGTCAACTCGATGGCCTCCAGGGACGGCCCCTTGACCTTGATCCCCATGGGCGCCCGCATGCCGCTCTGCAACATGACCAGCCGGGTGCTGATGGGTTGCAGCTTGGGCGCGGAAGTGGTCCCCGGCAGCCGGGCGACCCGGACGATCTCCTGCCAGATGTCGTCGGCGGTGCGAATTTCCGCTCGCCACTGGCGATACGGACGTCCCCGCCGGTCGGGGATCAGCTCCCCGTGTTCGTCGCGTTTGAATTCCCCCTGCCCGCGGTCGTACTTGAAACGGATCCGCCGCCCCCGTTCATCCAGCCGATACTCGGGCAGATAGTTGATCACCGTCTCCACCATGGAGATGGGCGCCGGATCGAGGGCCGATTCCACCCGGCCCAGCTTGCCGACCACCTGGTACACCTCGGGAATAGTGCTGATGGCCCGGTCGAGCTTGCTCAAGACGTCGTGCGCCTCGCCGATGGACGCGTGCGGCATGGTGGTGGGCATGTACAGGTAGGATCCCTCGTCCAGCGGCGGCATGAATTCCTGCCCCAGACCGGGGAAGGTATGGCGAGGACCGGACCAGAGACGACTCCAGGTGGAGCCGTCGCCCGCCTGACCGGCCGCATCTCGGCCGGCGCCGGGCAGAAAAGCGAAGACCCGGTCGAACCCGAGCCAGATGGTGAGGGCCAGGACAAGCACCAGACCGGGCAGGCCCAGGAACAGCAGCTTGTGGTCGAGGCACCACCGCAGGATATCAGCATAGGCGCGTTGGAACATCCAGGACCCGAACAGTACGCCACCCACCAGGAGCAACACGAACAGTCCGTTCAGCAACAGACCACGCGCCGGACCGAGGGGCATCCAGAACCAGGCCAGCAACAGTGCCGCCGCCACGGTGATCACGATCAGTAGTACACCCCGACCCGGGCCGGCCCACTGTTTCCATAACCGAGCAGTCCTATCGATCGACCACGTTTTCGGCCAGACAGCCGTCAGACGCCGCCACCACCCGTCACCGGTCGTCCGCCGTTGCCACAGCAACAACGCCATCGGCGGGATCACCGCCACGGCCAGGATCAAGGCCGCCAGCAGGGCGAAAGTCTTGGTGAAGGCGAGGGGGCGGAACAGCTTGCCCTCGGCGGCGATGAGCGTGAATACGGGCAGGAAACTCAGCACTGTCGTGGTGACGGCGGTCAGTACGGCGCCGCCCACCTCGCTCGCCGCTCTCTGTATCACCTCGCGGCGGTCCGCCGTTGGCCCCGCCTCCTCCAGCCGGCGCACGATGTTCTCGGTGAGGATCACCCCCATGTCCACCATGGTGCCGATGGCGATGGCGATGCCGGACAGGGCGACGACATTGGCCTCCACCCCCGCCAGCTTCATGGCGACGAAACAGAACAGCACGGCCAGCGGCAGCAGCCCCGCCACCAGGAACCCGCTCCGCAGATTCCGCACCATGAAAAAGACCACGATGATGGTGATGAGGATCTCCAGCGACAACGCATGCCCCAGGGTGCCGAGGGTCTCGTGAATCAGAAAACTCCGGTCGTAGAACGGCACGATGGTCAACTGGCTGATACGACCGTCGGGTAACTGCTTGCTGGGCAGACCGGCGGAAATCTCCTCGATGCGTTGCTTCACTCCGTCGATGACCGCCAGCGGATTCTCACCGTACCGCGCCACCACCACGCCCCCCACGGCCTCGGCGCCGACTACATCCAGCAGGCCACGTCGCATGGCCGGGCCGCTGCTGACCAGGGCGACATCGTCCACCGTCACCGGCACGTCGTTCCGCACCGCCACCACGCTGCCACCGATGTCCTCCAGGCTCTCGATGAAACCGATCCCGCGCACCACGTATTCCACCTGGTTGAACTCGATTGTGCGAGCGCCGACGTCGAGATTGGCTTGCTGCAGGGCGCGGAACAGCTCGTCCAGGCCGATGTCGAAGGCGAGCAGCGCGTCGGGATCCACATCCACCTGATACTCGCGCACGAATCCCCCCACCGAGGCCACTTCGGCCACCCCGTCGGCGGCGAGCAGGGCGTCCTTCACGTACCAGTCCTGCACCGTGCGTAACTCGTCCAAATCCCAGCCGCCAGCCGGCTGACCTTCTGCATCGCGTCCCTGCAAGGTGTACCAGAAGATCTGGCCCAGGGCGGTGGCGTCCGGCCCCAGCCGCGGCGACACCTCGGTGGGCAAGCTGCCCGGTGGCAAACTGCTCAGTTTTTCCAGCAAGCGAGAGCGGGAGTCGTAGAAATCGGCGCGATCCTCGAAGATGACGTAGACCGACGCGAAGCCGAAGAACGAGTAGCTGCGCACCGCCTTGACGTCCGGCACGCCGAGCAGGGCCACGGTCAACGGATAGGTGACCTGGTCTTCCACGTCGCGGGGCGAACGGCCCGGCCACTCGGCGAACACGATCTGCTGGTTCTCGCCCAGGTCGGGAATGGCGTCCACCGGCACCGGGTCGCGCGGTAACCCGCCCAGGTCCCAGTCGAACGGCGCCACCACCGCACCGTAACCAGCGGCCAGCCCCAGGAGCAGGAACACCACCAGCTTGTTGTCCAGGGTCCAGCCGATGAAGCGGCCGAGTGGGGATTGTTCCGGACTGTGCCGAGGGGTAGACATGTCATTGCCCCTCACTGCCGCCAGCCGGCGGCGGTTCGTTCAGGAGTCTGGTTCGCCGGCCGCACCGCAGCATGGTCGCCCCGTAGTACGGGTTGGCCACCGTCTCGCCGGTCTGGATCCAGTTGGCGCCCGCCCCGTCCATGGCCATGGGGCAGTGGAACTGGCCCACCGGGCCGCCAGGCTGTTCTCCAGGTTCCAGACCGAACGCCACCAGCGTCTCCCACAAGACGTCGGACAGCGGCTGGAAGACGAGACGCCGCTCCCCGATGCCGGGCGCCGCCACCAGCTCTTTCGCCGCCTCGTGCATGCGGTCGTAGTAATCCAGCCAGGGTTCGCGGGAACCGGGCGGCAGATGCTTGTTGGCGCCGGAAATGCCCTCGATGGCCCCAAGCACGGAGCGCCCGGCGGCCAGGGCGCCGGTGTCGTCGTCGCCAGCAAGAGCGATCTGCAAGGGCAGATACGCAGCGAGGATCTCGGCGAGTCGATCCACAAAAATGGCTGGGCCTTCGAGGTGCGGAATGGTCGGCTCGCCGGCATCTTCCTCGTTATCATCCAGCGGATTCATCATGCTCGGTCGGGCCTGGATCTGCAAAGCGCTGTCCAGCTTGAAATTTCCCCTGGTCACCACCATCTCGCCCTCGTTCAGGCCCGAAGCCACCAGGAACCACTCCCCCGCGCGGGGGCCCAGAACGATCTCACGACCGCTGAAGGTCGGCTCGGCCGCGTCCGGATCCTTGACATACACCACGGCCCGACTGCCGGTACG
>JBDRBC010000392.1:0-6723 GCA_043823125.1 bacterium
CTTGAGATAATCCCCACCCAGGATTCGTCCCGTGACGAGGCGACTTGAGCTAATTCCTGTTTCAAACCGGGAAATCAATAAAGAGGGGCGAACACTTGGGATCGCCCCTGCCTGGAAAATTCGATTCCGCATAACAAGTGGTCTTCAGCGGTTCAACGGCCTTCATTTGTGCCCCAAGCGGGACAGGTGACGGAAACTCCGCCCAGACATTCTACCACCGCAGAAGTACTCGGATGCGTATCGGTGGGGAAGTGGTCCCCCGAATCGGGGCAGAGCCGGGCCGAACCGCCATTGACCCGGGCGAGATCGCGAGTGTCCAACAGCCGGATGGTTTCCCGATTGAGCTGCAGTTTGTTCCTGTTGATTATCATTGCTGTCTCTCCTTCTCTGGTTGTGAGGACGTGACTATACCCTGTTCTCCTGACAAAAAACCGTTGGTTTGGAGCCAGTCCGACCAGTGGGAGACGCCCACTGGATCCTGCCGCAACTCGCCCAGCTCCAGATTCAGCCCGGCGGCCGCGCCGGTCTGGGTGTGTCGCGGTCCGTATTCTCGTAATGCTGATTCGAAAAACGCCTCGGCCACCGGCGCGGCCGCCGGATAGTCCTCGAGCCGGAGCAAGACCCGGGACAGATCTTCCAGGACGGAAATGGTCTTGGGATGGTCTGGACGGAGCCGCTCCCGGCGCGAATCCAGGCAGGTTTCCAGCCGGTAACGTGCGGTTGGCCAGCTACCGTTTTCCCCATCGAACCGGGCCAGGTTCTGCAAGGCGGTTTCCCAGAGCGCGAAGTCCGATCGGGGCGAGGCCGCCTCGGCGATCCGGTACGCCTCCCGGTAACAGGCCAGGGCTTGTTCGAGCCGGTCGTGGCGCCGGAAGTGTTCCGCCTGGTAGATGAGTGCCTGGCCGACGGCCTCGGCGTCATTCCCGCCCCGCTGCCGTTCCTTGGCCACGTTGGCCGCCAGGAGCGAATCGGCACGAGCGAACTGTCCCAGACCGGACAGTGCTTCGGCCAGGGCGCGCTCCACCATGAGCACGGTCCGGT
The DNA here is from genome assembly GCA_043823125.1 of bacterium. GTDB lineage: Bacteria > Krumholzibacteriota > Krumholzibacteriia > LZORAL124-64-63 > LZORAL124-64-63 > JBDRBC01. Next base: position 1,042 of record JBDRBC010000392.1, read on the forward strand.
GCTCCGGGCCAAAGATCGAAAACAAGTTTTCGAAGGCGACCTGGAGCAGCGGGGCGGCCGTCTCCCAGGCGCCTTGCTTGCGATACAGGGAGCCCAGAGAGAACCTCGCCCTGGCGGTACTGTCATGCCGTTCCCCGTAGTGCTCCCGGAAGATCTCCAGGGTCCGGGTCAACTGTTGCTCTCCCTCTTCGAACAGGGCGTTTCCCGAGAGGAAATGGCCGAAGAGCCATTGAGTCCGCGCCAAGGCCAAGCTCGATTCGTTTTCGTGCTGGCGCTGGTAGGCGATCAATTCCCGGTAGGCGGCGACGGTCTCTTGATAATCCATTATCACGCTGGCGATGCTGATCTGATTACGCCAGACCCAGATCTCGTTGTCGTAACTATCCGCGTCGCTACTCGCTCGGTATAACTCGAGGGCCTCCAGCATCACCGGTCCCGCATCGTGGGGACGAGACAGATCGCCCAGGGTCAATCCGTACAGCGCCAGACTGTGGGCGAGGTCGTCCGGATCACTGTCCGGTAAACGCCGGAGTTCGTCCACGGCTTGACGAGCGTGTGGCTCGGCCTCGGCGGTGAAACCGAGTTCCCGGAAGATCTCGGCAATCTCCAGATGGACCACGGTCTTGAGCTCCGGAGCGTCCGCGAGGACCTTGTCCAGATCGTGGTCGGTCAAAGCCAGCGCCTCGGGGATGGTGCGGTGCGGATCCCCCCCCCTCCGTGGGGATGCGGTCTCGAGAACCGACTGCATGTACCGGGTGATGGCCTCCGCCTTTGCCGTGTTGCGCTCGGCCAGCTGGGATGACGTATGGGCGGCTTGCCGCGCCGATTCCGCCCGGAAGGCGAAGTTAAGACTCGCCGCCAGTCCGCCGCACAGGGCCAGTAGCACCACCAAAGCGGCCACCATGGATACCTTGTGTTTGTGAACGAATTTCCCCAGGCGATAGCGCAGACTGGGCGGCCCGGCCAGTACCGCTTCTCCAGCCAGATAGCGTTTGAGATCGGCCCCCAGATCGGCGGCGGTGTCGTACCGCCGGGTGCGATCCTTCTCCAGGGCCTTGAGGATGATCCAGTCCAGATCGTGACGCAGAAACCGAAACAGATCCCGCGGCGAGACCCGGCGCCGGTGAGCGATTGTCTCCAGATCGTTCGCCGACTTGACCCGAGCACTGGGCGGCAGAGGCTCGTGTTCGACGATGCGGGCCAGCATCTGGTTGTAGCCGTCGTCCGGGTACTGTTTCAGATCGAGGGGCCGACACCCGCACAGCAACTCGTACAGCAACACCCCGAGGGAGTAGATATCCGCCCGGGTATCGATGTCCTGACCGCCGGAGGCTGCCTGCTCGGGGCTCATGTAGTCGGGCGTGCCCACCAGGCGGCCGTGGGCCGTAACCGGGGTGGCGTCGCTGAACGGCCGGTGCAACGCCTTGGCCACCCCGAAGTCGATGATCTTGGCCACCGGCCCCTCGGTTCTGACGGTGACCAGGATGTTGGACGGTTTCAGATCGCGGTGCAGGATCCCTTTCTGATGCGCATGCTGCACCCCGTCACAGATCCCCAGGAAAAGACGCAGCCGCGCCGTGATGGAGAGCCGGTGCAGCTCGCAGTACTCGGTGATGGGCACCCCCGTGACATACTCCATGGTGAAGTAAGGGCGACCGTCCGTGGTGGTGGCGGCATCGATGATCCGGGCGATACTCGGGTGGTCCATCAAGGCCAGCGCCTGCCGCTCGGATTCGAAGCGGGCGAGGATCTCGGCGGCCTCGGCGCCGCTCCGCACGATCTTCAGGGCCACCCGCCGCTGCACCGGTTGTTGCTGCTCGGCCAGGTAGACCAGTCCCATGCCCCCGCGACCGAGGAATTCCAGGAGCCGGAAATTGCCGATGGTGGTGCCGACCAGCGCTTCGTCGGGATCGGTGGTGGCGCCGCGGGGCGGTGCGGCCAAACCCAGGCCGGAAAAATCTGGCGGGGCGTCCAGGATTCCCGCCTGGTTGTCGTGGTACTGGAGCAGCGACTCCACCTCGGCCTGCAGTTCAGCGTCGCCGTTGCACCGGGTGGCCAGAAATCGGGGCCATTCGGTGACCTCGAGGCCAAGCGCCTCGCGGAAGATATCCTTGATCCGTTGCTGCCGGTGCTTCGTCACGATTGTTGATCCCCGGATATAAGTCGCCACACGATCGCTTACCCATTATGCGCCAAATGATAGAGACAGGGCTAACCGAGTCCGAAAAAAATCTGGGACAGTGAAAATATTCAGTCCGCCGCCGGATCGTGATCGGTCGCGGCGTCTTGATGTATCACCCGGTGCAGCCAGGCGCGGGCATAACTCCAGTCCAGTTTCACGGTTGCGGGTGAGATACCCAGTGTCTCGGCGGTTTCGACCACGGAGAGACCGATGAAAAACCGCAACTTGACCACTTCGGCCTGTCGCGGATCGCTGGCTTCGAGTTTGGTCAACGCTTCGTCCAGCGCCAGCAGATCCGGCGTCACTTCCCGGGCCAGGACCTGCTCCTCCTGAAACGGCACCCGTTCCATACCGCCGCCGTGCTTCAGACGGCTGTACCGTCGCGCCCGTTCGATGAGAATTCGCCGCATGGCCTCCGCCGCCGCGGCGAAGAAATGGCGCCGGTTGTCCCAGCGAGCCTTCTCGTCCTTCACCAGACGCAGATATGCCTCGTGCACCAGGGCCGTGGCCTGCAAGGTGTGACGAGGCGTTTCGTGATTCATCTTTTGGGCCGCGAGCTTCCGCAAGGCGTCGTAGACGATGGGCAACAAGCGGTCGGACGCCTCCCTATCCCCGGCAGCGACGGCGCGAAGATACATCGTGATGTCTTGGGCCATGGTGTCGATCCGGATCCTGGGCGTGAGCCCACAGGGGAGCGCCAGCAATACCGTCATGAATGTTCGTACACTATTCTACCGGATATCCCGTTCCGAATCAATGACCGGGAACATCGAATCATCCCGATATCCCTGCCGCTCGGTTCCGGCGTTTACCAGTCCCAGCACGAGCATGCCCACACGTTATCGATGAGGAGTGGAAAATTCTTGGGGAGGGAACGTCGGAAAGTGGGCAACTCCCAGGCGTATCCTCCCGGAGTTTCCGGGGTCTAAAACTCAGTTGAATACGATCATGATGGTCACCACCGAGGTCACCCGGCAACTATCGTCCCGAGCAGGAACAACCAGACATTCTTCAGGTGCGACCTCGAAGTCAGCGGCTCCCCGGGAATCGAGATGGACGAGCCGGCCGGTATGGAGAGGTATGGCGGCCTGTTCGGCAGCGGCGAACGACCTGGTTGCGAGATTCCCCGGATCGATCTGAATCAGCTGAAACGGCTCGCCCTGGATCCGGTACCTGGCCGATGTGGTGATCAAACCGTCCGCGTTCAGGTCCGGCAACACGGTGGTGACATGGCCATTCGGTCCTGCCGTGGCGATGTTACCGTCCGGGTCGTTCACCGTGATCAGATTCACGTCCACGCCCATTCCGTCCATCACTCCCACCGCGGCGGAGAAGTGATGTTCAGCCGCCAGCGACCAACCGGCCATGACGAGCCAGAGATAGCAAATTGTCGTTTGGTACCGCCGCACTGTAGCTCCAGATCAGCTCCTGATCGGCTCCTCATTCGCTCCTGAGATGACCCCCCGTGCACATCTATATATCGTCATATTTTCAACAATATTTACAGAATATAACCCCAGCTCTGGTTTTGGCTTTCTCGATAAATAATACTGGCACATTAACTTATTTATTGTCAGTAGTTTGCAATATTTTTGATATTACCGCTAAAGTTAGGTTCTCGTCTCCCCGATAAGAGACGATCAATTGACCTGTAGAAAACGCGCAGGGGGGTACGGGTCAGAAAAGAACAACCGCTCTCAGAGGAGGGAGCAAAACAGTTCTCAGAAGGAGTCGCACATGAGACGTTTATCTCGCCCAATTCTATTGTTGCTAGCACTATTGCTACCAATCGGGACAGCACAAGCCGTCGACTTCCCGCTCACGGGTGTCGTCGATGTCTACTCTGACCTGACCATCACCGAGGTCACCCAGATGGACTTCGGTATCGTGCTCGATCGTGACGGCGCGGTGACCTTGACCCTCGCCGACGCTATCGTCGACGGAGGCAACGGCGTGGCTGCTGGAGGCGCCACCATCGCCTCCGGTGACTACCAGATCAGTGGCGAGACCGGCCTGGTGGTCGATCTCTCCCTCGTCTCCGCCACTGGCGCCACCGGCCTGGCCCTGAATAACTTCACGGTCGACGCCGGCGCCGGCTCCGCGACGTTCCCGACCTCGGGAACCCTCGCTAGCGGGAACTTGAACCTGGTGGTCGGTGCCGATCTGACCGTGACCGCCGCGCAGGCGGCGTCAGGCCAGAACCAGGCACTGTCGTTCACCATCGGTGTGACCTACCAGTAGGTCGCCGATGCCGTGTCGCCCGCGGGGAGGACGGTCTCCGGACTCCCCGCTGGCGGCGCACGATCTGGAAGATGACAAGGAACGGTATGCAGTCGAATATCCCGGTTATCGGTTTATTACAGCCAAGCAGCGTCGCCCGGTCAGGTTTCCTGGCCCGGATCTGTCCGGTCCTGCCCGTCCTGCTCCTCTTGATCGCCAGCGACTGTTGCGGTCAGGGTGAAACGGGCATCATCGAACTGGCGACACTCGACTTCGGCGCCGTACGAGATCACGACGGCCAGGTAACAATGGGATTGAACGACAACATCCTTGCCGATCCGGCGGGAATCCATCTGGGGGGATATGTTTCATCCGGCAGGTTACGCATCGTGGGCGAGCCCCACAGCACCGTCTGGCTCCGCATCTTTGCCTACGACAAGGGCGGGCTCACGCTGTCACGCTTCGAGACCGATGCCGGCACCTGGCCCAATCTGTTCATCGACCTGGGCCCCATCGGCGAGGCGAACTTCAAACTCGGAGCGGATCTTCGGGTCAAGTCCCATCGAACACAACCCGGAGAAGATCAACCGCTGTACTATGTCATCCATCTGATTCACGAATGAGATTCTGACAGGTAAATACGGAAAACCGTAACCGTTTTTGGGATCTGAAAGATTAAGTCTGATCACGGTCAAAATTATGGGGGTACTTTCACATGTCACGAAGTGACCAATCTGTCCGCCTACGAAGAGTCATCCTGTACTGCTGCCTGTTCCTGTCCATCCTGATTACCGGGACGGCATACGCCGATCGTGCAGTGACCATCGCACCGACGCGAGTAATACTCGATGATCGCACCCGCTCCGCCACGGTGTACCTGAACAACCGGGGTTCGGAGGAGGCAACCTACCGGATTTCCATTGTCAACCGGCGCATGCTCGAGAACGGCCACATCGTGACCGCTGATTCGGCCTGGTCTGACGAGTGCTTCGCCGCCGAGTACATCCGTTTCTCGCCGCGGCGGGTGGTGGTACCGCCCCAGGGCAATCAGGCGGTGCGCCTGACCCTGCGATTTCCGCCCGGCGAGGCGCTGCCCGAGGGTGAGTATCGCTCGCACTTGATGTTCCGGGCCGTGCCCAACTTGCCCGATCCCACCACCCTGGACGACGATGGCGAGGGTATTCGCGTCACCGCGGTGGCCATCATCGAGACCACCATTCCGGTCATCGTGCGCCGCGGCAGTCCCCAGGCGACCATCGCCTTCGGCGCCCCGGAACTGG
>JBDRBC010000393.1:0-3100 GCA_043823125.1 bacterium
TCGCCAGCGGGCTTTACCGAGTTACAAGACCTACCGGTTCAATATTTCTGGTAAAATTGTATTTTGGGACGTCTCACTTCCCTGCATGATCAAAAAGCCGATCACAGACAGGGGGGAATGGTATGCCACACTTCATATTCCGCGCACTCCTGGGAGTCGCCATCGGACTCGCTTCGGCACTGATAGTTGTCGCATTCCCCCACTCTTCCCTGGCTCAGGACACAACTTTCGTCTACGGCGGCCCCGGTAGTATCGAGGGCAGATTCGAGGACGCTTACGGCTTGCCGGATCGGCAGGGTTGGCTGGGAGTGTCCATCACCGACACGGCCGCAGCCTACTGGCAAATCGATTTCTTCAACTGCGACAATCTCGATCCCGGCCAGCCAGATAATCATGCCTGGTGGTGCGGCGCTGACTATACACCGTGTTCTCCCGAGGATCCGCCCGGAGGGTACGGGAACAACCTCTACGAGTCGCTGGAATGGTACGGCACGATTGCGGACCCCGGCTCGCCAGTCACCGTCACCATCAACGCCGTGTTGAATCACGATACCGAGCCGGGATACGACGTTCTGTACCTCGAATACGAATCCCAGTTCAGCGTCCAGTCGCTCCGGCAGTACGAAGGTCTGCAGGATGGGGTGATCGTAGCGGAGACCGTCTCCCTCACACCGGCCGATTACGTGGGGCCAAACAACGACCAGGTCCACCTGCTCTGGAGCTTCGTTTCCGACGGCTTGTACTCGGCCGAAGATTGTGACTGGCCCAATGACGGCGCGGCCCAGATCGACCGCATCGAGGTGTTTTTTGATCAGGGCGGCGGCCCCGTACTGATTGGCGCCACTGAAACCTGCGAACCGGGCGATCCTGTGCAGTGGACAACCCAGCTCCACATCTCGCCGGATGTCGGTGATTTCTCCCAGGTGTGGCCCATGCTCGACGATCTCGATCCGGCCGTCCAGAACGACACCCCCCAGTTCGCCTTCATCGACGACGGCATCGTAGTGCCGGGCACCGGCGGCTCCGAGGGCATCAACTGGACCTACGGGCCGGGCGGCTACACGATCTACATGCACCTGCTCGAACCGTGGACCAACGAGATCTGGTCACCGCCCATCACGCTGTCCGAGCCAGCCGGAGCCTTTGACGCCGTCGTTCTGACCTACGACGTGTACGAGCACATCGGTCTCTGCCAGCCTCAGGGCGGCCGCTGGCGAATTCGCTCCCGGTCCGGCGGCGACTGGTCCGCCTGGTTGTGGCCCGAGGACTGGATCACCGCCGAGGGCGAGTACCTGCACATCGCCCGGAATGTGAAGCCGTACCTGGATCCCGGAGACACCGAATTGCAGATCGCTCTGGGTGTCGGTTTCATGCTGTTCGAAATCTGGTGTTGGGAGGCCACGGGCCAGACACCGGCCCCGTATTACGACGACGTCTCGGTGGCGGTGGTGACCGGCCTGGCGGATCTGCCCGAGCGATCGGCGCACTTGCAGCTGAGTGAGCCGGCGCCGAATCCGTTCAATCCGGCCACAAACCTGGAGTTCACGCTCCCCAACGACGGCCAGGTCAAGCTGGCGGTGTACGATCTGCGAGGGCGGCTCGTACGCCGGCTACTCGACGAGATCCGGACGGTTGGTACGCACACCGTGTCGTGGAACGGCCGGGACGATACCGGCGCCAGCGTGGCCGCGGGGACCTACGTCTTCCGCCTCCAGGCGGGTGACCGAGAAGTGACGACCAAGGGAAGTTTACTGAAGTGATCACTGGAATATCCGATCCCATCGCAACAAGGGAAACACTCATGCATCGACCAATCCGTTTCGTGAGCCTGTTCGTCTTCTTGTACCTCTCACTCCTCGTATTCACCGCTACCGCCCAGGACACCCTGTTCGTCTACGGCGGCCCCGGCTCCCTGGACGGCAAGTTCGAGACCGCCGCCGGCCTGCCCGACCGGCAGGGGTGGATGGGCATGGATCTCTCGAACCTGACACCGCCCAACTGGCAGATCTCCACCTTCAACTGCACCAATCTCGATCCCGGCCAGCCGGAGAACCACGCCTGGTGGTGCGGCGAGGTCTTGACGGCGTGCAATCCCGAGGATCCGCCGGAGGGCTATGCGAATAGCCGTATCGATCGGCTCGACTGGTACGGACTGGTTCCGGACACCACCGTGGCCACCACGGTCATCGTCACGGCGATCCTGAATCACGATACCGAGATCGGGTACGATGAACTGCACCTGCAGTACGAGAGCGAGTACGGTCTGGCCGACCTGATCAGCTATACCGGCCGGGGCGACTCCGTGATGGTGAACGAATACGCCGTACTGGCACCGGAGGCCTACGTCCCGCATCCCGCCACCCACCAGCCGGCCGTGCATTTGCGGTGGGAATTCCGGTCGGACACCAGCTGGTCGGACGAGGATTGCGAGTATCCCACCGCGGGCGCCGCACAGATCGACCGCATCGAGGTATGGTTCGACCAAGGCGGCGGCCCGCAACAGATCGGTTTCACCGAGACCTGCGAGCCGGGCGATCCGGTGCAGTGGGAACCGACGCCGCCGGCCCAGGTGGGCGACTTCTCCAAGGTCTGGCCGCTACTCGACGACCTCGACCCGACCCACCAGAACGACACGCCCCAGTTCGCCTTCATCGACGACGGTCTCGTGGTGCCAGGCACCGGCGGCTCCCCCTGCTACCAGGTGGATACCTGCTACGGCCCCGACGAGTGGGTCGTCAATATCCGCGGCGGCCTGGCCGGTTACGGCAATTACCTGCAGAACGAGGTCTGGTCCCCGCCCATCACCATCCCGCAGTTGGACTTCGACCGCATGAACCTCGTCTTCACCGAGTACCTGCACAACGGCACCGACTGGCCCAACAACCTGATCTACACGGTCTGGCACGTGCGATCCACCACCGACCCCACCGGCCTGACCGGCTGGAGCGAATGGCGCGACCGCGATGAACTCGGCTTCGGCCTCAAACAGTATCGCCAGCGGCTGGAGATCCTCACCGACCTGCTGGTCCACGACTGTCGACTGGTGCAGCTGGCCGTCGGTATCGAGGAACACGTGCCCTCGGTTTGGGAGAACTGGGGC
>JBDRBC010000394.1:0-22241 GCA_043823125.1 bacterium
CGGATTCGCTGGCAGCCAGGCCGCCGGACAGCCTAACCGCAGTGGACAGTCTGGCGCTCTGCGTGCCGGACGGAGCCGTCGACGAGTCCGGTTATCCGACCATTCCGTTCGGCCCGGGGGAGACCTTACGGTTCTCCCTCAACTACGGTCTGATCAACGCCGGGGAGGGCACCCTGTCCGTGCTGGGCGTCGTGGATTCGAACGGACACAGCTGTCTGGAAATCGAGAGCCGCGCCACTTCCAACCGTTTCTTCTCGGCGTTCTACAAGGTGCGCGACAAGGTGGTCACCCATCTCGATCGTCGATATCTCGTGTCGCGATTCTTCGAGAAACGGCTCCGCGAGGGGAATTACAAGAAGTACGTGAAGATCGATTTCGATCAGACCGGCCACCAGGCGTCTTATCAAGACGGGCGGGTTCTTGACATTCTTCCGTGCACACAGGATATACTCTCGGCCCTGTACTTCGTACGGACGCTGGACCTCGAGGCGGGTCGCACCTACGGTGTGACCACCCACAGCTCGTACAAGAATTACAGTCTGCAGGTCATCTTCCACGGCCGCGAAACGGTGGAGGTCCCCGCAGGTACTTTCGACTGCTACGTCGTGGAACCGGTTATCGAGGGCGAAGGGCTGTTCAAGCACGAGGGGAAATTGACGCTCTGGTTGACGGCTGACGAGTATCGGATCCCGGTGCTGATGAAGACCAAGGTAGTGGTCGGATCCATCGATGCCACCCTCGAGGAATACAGCCTCGCCGCCCCGCCGGACTCGGAGTAGATCAGAACGACCGGAACATCCGGAAATTCCGGCAAGACGAAGCGGAGCGGACAGGAAGGGAACGATTGAAGAAACGAGATGCAGACAGTCCCGGTCAGGATCTGCCCCTGCGCCAGTGGACGGAAATCGATGTCGACGCCATCACCCGGATCCCGTTCAACGAGCGGGACAACAAGGTGAGCATGGCCGAGTTCGGTCAGACGCTTCCCGTCGACACCCCACCGGACTGGCTTGCCTGGCTCGATTCCCTGCCGCGACTGCTCGCCGCCGATAAGTTGCGGCGGTTGGTGGAACGCCTGGTGACAGTGAAGACCGCCGGCGGCACCATCATCTGGATGCTGGGCGGTCACGTCATCAAGACCGGTCTGGCGCCGTATCTCAACGACCTCATGGCGAGGGGCTTCATCACGACACTGGCCATGAACGGTTCCGCGTCCATCCACGACGTGGAGATCGCCCTGTTCGGACGCACCAGCGAGAACGTGGCCCGGAACCTCGAAGACGGCAGCTTCGGCATGGTGCGAGAGACGGGCGACTTCTTTGGCGAAGCGTACCGGCGGGCCGCCGCCGACGGTTGCGGCATGGGAGAAGGTGTCGCGCGACATCTGGCGCGAACCGAAGCGCCGTTTCGGGAGCGGAGCATTCTGCACACCGCCTGGCGGCTGGACATTCCGTGCACGGTACACGTGGCCGTCGGATGTGACATCCTGCACCAGCAACCGGGCATCAGCGGCGATCTCATCGGCCAGCTCAGCCTGCGCGATTTTCGCATCCTCGCCGAACGAACACGCCACCTGGCTCCCGCAGGGGTGGTGGTGAACCTCGGCTCGGCAGTGGTCATGCCGGAAGTATTCCTGAAGGCGTACACCATGGCCCGGAATCTCGGTTGTCGCCCTGAGCACTTGACCACGGCCAATCTGGACATGATCCAGCACTACCGTCCGCGGGAAAACGTGCTTTCCCGACCCACGGCCTGGGGGGGCGAGGCCATCCCGTTGACGGGCCATCATGAGATCATGATTCCTCTGCTGCACGTCCTGCTGTGCGCCGGGGACCGGAGGAAGCCGACTCATGAATGATCAGACGCCGCATCACGACTGGGCGCCTCCCGCCGGCTGGCTGGAGCAAGCACCGGATCCGACGGGCCGGCATCTTGGCGGGCTCTACCTGATCCTGGTGACCTTGCTGGCCGTGCTGGTCCGATTTTACCGGCTGGGACATCAATCCATCTGGGCGGACGAGATTCTGACCTGGCGTATGTGTCGACCGGACCTGGGCCTGGAGTTCTGGCAACAGATCATCGACCAAATCCAGGGTCCTCTCTATCTGGCAGCGGTCTGGCCGTTGGTCCGGATCAGCAACGCCGAAGTCCTGTTGCGCTTGCCCGCCGCACTGGCCGGGGTGATCACCGTGCCGTTGCTGGCGTGGCTGGGTTACCGGTTGTGTGGACGGCGGGTGGGACAGCTGGCGGCGTTGTTGCTGGCCTTGAGCCCGTTCCATCTGTGGTACAGCCAGGAAGCGCGTGGTTACGCCTTCGCCATCCTGTTCAGCGTGGCGGCGTCACTGGTGTTCCTGATCATGGTCGAGCGGAAGCCGAGGCCGTTCACCGTGGTGCTCTACGGCCTGCTGACCACGGCGGCCATCTGGAGTAACCTGTCAGCCCTGTTCCTCTGGGGCGGCCATCTGATCGCCTGGCTTCTGTTCCGGCGCTGGTCCAGTCGGCAGGAACTCCTGCTCTGGATCGTGGCGTTCGCTGGCTGTCTGCTGGCGGCGGTGCCGTGGCTACTCAAGGCCTCGGGCATCGTGGCCGTGGACCGGCTGGTGCCCGGCGCAGACACCGGCGCCTCGTTAAGGGGCGAGACCACGTTCACGCCGCTGGTGTATCCGTTCACCGCCTTCTCCTTCTTTTTCGGCTACAGCCTGGGACCGTCGTTACGGGAGCTTCATGTGGCCGAGCGGCTCGAACTGCTCCGTTCCATGTGGTGGTATCTGATTCCCGCCGGTTGTGTGGCCGGTGCGACGCTGGTGGCCGGTATCGCCAGCCTCCGGCGGCGACAGTGGGTGCTGGTGATCTGGATCCTCATCCCGTTGCTGGCGGTGACGTTTCTGGCCGTACGGAACATCAAACCGTTCAATCCACGGTATCTGGCCGTGGTGTTCCCGTGGATCGTCTTGATCGCCGCTCACGGGCTGATCCGTCTCCCCCTGCGCTGGGGACGATCACTCACGATACTGCTCTTGTTGCTGTTCCTCTGGGCGGGAGCGAACTATTTTTTCAATGACCGCTACGCCAAGGACGATATGCGAGGAGCGGCCGAGCTGGTCAATAGACGCGGGACCGCCGACGAGGTAGTCATCGTGCCGGTGGCCCAGGGGGTGTTCCGGTATTACTACACCGGTCTCGGTCGGTTCACCTCCGATTGGGAATTCAAGCAGTTGAACGACGAGGCGGCGGTGCGTGAGTACTTCTACGAACAACTCGGTGATACCGAGAGCTGCTGGCTGGTCCTGGCCCGGATGTGGCGGGTGGATCCCCACGGCTGGTTGCCGCGCATTCTGGCCGCGGAAGGCGATATCTTGATCGATACGGAAAAAACCGGTGTCCGGGTGATGCAGTGGCGGCGTCCGGTACAGGGGGTTGATTAGATGCCGAGGGAGGACATCTTCGCCAAGCGGGGCGGGTTCGCCGAGATGCTGGCGCGAGTGGGCGCCGACGAGATACCACCGGAGTCACTGCTGTACCGGGTCATCAAACGACTCCTGGATGTCGGTGGGGCTACCTGTGGTCTGCTCATGCTGGCGCCGCTGTTCCCGTTTATTGTCCTGCTGATCAAGCTGGAGACCCCGGGGCCGATCTTTTTCCGCCAGGCGCGGGTGGGCTTCCGGGGCCGTATCTTCCACTGCTACAAGTTCCGCTCCATGGAAGTGGGCGCGGAGGAGCGGAAGGACAAGCTGCGTCATCTCAACGAGGCCACCGGCGCGGCCTTCAAGATCAAGGACGATCCGCGGATCACCGGTGTCGGTCGGTTTCTCCGTCGCAGCAGCCTCGATGAATTTCCTCAGCTCTTCAACGTCTTGCGTGGGGACATGTCCATCGTCGGGCCGCGACCCCAGATTCCGGAAGAGGTGGAGTTGTACCAACCCGAACAGGCGCGTCGGTTGCTGGTCAAACCGGGCCTGACCTGCCTCTGGCAGATCTCCGGTCGGAGCCACATCGATTTCGACGAGTGGATGGCGTTGGATCTGAAATACGTCGAGCGCCACGATCTGCGCTTCGATTTCTGGATCCTCTACCGCACCCTGCCGGCTGTCATCGAACGGAAAGGGGCGTACTGAGTCATGGTGGGCGTCGGGACCGATATCGTGGAGATAGCGCGGATTGCAGCTGTACTCCAGCGTTATCGGGAGCGGTTTCTGCAGCGTTGTTTCACTCCCGGCGAGATCGCGCTGGCCCGGAGCCGCCAGCGAGGTGAAGCGGCGGCCCTGGCCGCACGCTGGGCGGCCAAGGAAGCGTTCCTGAAGGCACTCGGCCGGCCGCTGGGCAGTGTCGCCATGCGGGAGATCGAGGTGATCCAGGGGCGGAACGAGCGCCCCGTCTTGTCTCTGTCCGGCCGGGCGGCTACGGCCCTCAGAGATGCCGGTGGCCGGAAAGTCCATCTGTCACTCAGCCACGAACGCGATTACGCCACGGCCGTGGTACTGGTGGAGTAACCCGCCGCAGCGGGGAAAATGCTAGCCCTGAAATCGATCCCGAACCTGCAGGAGTGGCTTGGCCTGCCGGACAGGATATGCTAGTTTCCCCGTACTTCATGTGAATCCGAAGTTGCCAGGCGCTGACAGTCGGTTCGTGACGATCTTGCCGATCCGGTGAGCGCGCAGAAAGTGGGCCTCTTGGGACACCAACTCGAGTTCCTGTTTATCGATGTCTTCACCGATCGCCCGTTCGGAGGCAGTCGGCTGACCCTGTTTCCGGACGGCGATCTGGTGCCGCCGGCGACCATGCAGAAACTGGCGCTGGAGATGGGCTGTGGCGAGACGGCCTTCGTGGTCACGGGCACGCGGAACAAGACCTGTACAGCCAGCTTGCGGATCTTCACCCCGGTGGCCGAGATACCTTTTGCGGGACACTCGGTGCTGGGAGCCACCTTCGCCCTGGAACATCTGGGCCGGCTCGACCGGAGTCGGACCGACACGGTCTGCACCTGGGAACTGGAGGCCGGCACCTTCAAGGTGTTCGTGCAGGAAGAGGACGGGCGGATCATCTACAGTTTGTTGAACGATCCCGCCGTGTACCTCGGCCAGTATTTTCAGCGGGGCAAGGTCGCCCGGGCGCTGGGGATATCCGAAAACGACATCGCCATAACCGGTCTCCCGTGCGAGATCGTGTCCACCGGGTTGCCCATGCATATCGTGCCGGTCGCTTCCCTGGACACCATCCGCGCCATCAAACTACAGCAGAACGAGGCCGACAGTATCGCCCGCGATCTCGGGTTCGGCGATCTGTTCGTCTTCACCTGCGAGACCGTGTCCGACGATACCGATGTGCACTGCCGGATGTTCGCGCCCCACTTCGGCATCCCCGAAGACCCGGCGAGCGGTTCCGCCACGGGCGCGCTGGCCGCGTATCTCATCAAGCACCGCCTCATCGAGATCCATGATCACGTACGGATCGTCAGTGAACAAGGTCTGGAGATGGATCGCCCCAGTCGCCTGATCGTGGAGGCCGATATCAAGGCCGGTCGCCCCAGCCGGATCCAGGTGGGCGGCGAATGTGTGCTGGTGGGCAAGGGACAGATCATGTTGGCGTGATTGCACTGACCGGTCCGAATGGACGGCAAAAGACGCAGTCTGATTGCAGCAGAGGAATATCACAATGCAGGAGAAACGGAAGATGGAGATGAATCAAGCCGCGGGACTGTCCCCGGAAATATGCGATATGGTCATTCAGACCTTGCGACAGGTCGTCCAGCGCGACCTGCCCGAGGGGAAGATCCTGGAACTGGACCATCAGGATGAATTTCCTCTCGAACTCATCCAGAAACTCCTGTCTCCGGAGGTCGGCCTGCACCTGGTCTTTCTGCCGGAATCGGTGGGGGGGCTGGGGGGCGGCGCCCGCGATATCTGCCGGATCTCCGAGGAGATGGCGTCCATCGATCTCGGTGTGGCCACGGCCTTCCTGGCCATCTGTCTCGGGACCGATCCCATTCTGGTGGGCGGAACCGAAACCCAGCAAGCGCACTGGCTGGGGAAGATCGCCACCGAAGGGCTCATCGTCGCTTACGGGGTCACGGAACCGGAGGCGGGCAGTAACGTGGCCGCCCTCAAGACGGTCGCCGACCAGATTCTGGACGCGGACGGGCAGGTGACCGGCTACCGTCTGAACGGCGTCAAGCAGTTCATCACCAACGGCGGCGTGGCGCAGCTCTACACCATCCTGGCCAAGACGCCGGGCGGGCCGAGCTTTTTCGTGGCCGAACGTGACACCCCCGGTTTGCAGGTGGGCAAGAAGGAGGACAAGCACGGAATTCGCGCCTCCAACACCGCCAGCGTGTTGATGGAGGACATGGATCTGCCGGTGGAGAACCTCATCTGTGGTGAAGAAGGGCAGGGCTTGAAGCAAGCCAACGCGGTATTCGGATACACTCGCCTCATGGTGGGCGCCTTTGGACTGGGCGGCGGCCAGGCTGCCCTCGATCGGGCCGTGGCTTATGCCAAGACCCGGGAACAGTTTGGTGCGCCCCTCATCGAGAAGGAAGGTTTCACCCACAAGCTGCTGGTGCCGCACTTCCTCAACCTGGCCGCCGGTCGGGCGTACGTCGACCGGACCGCTCTACGTATCGACAGTGGCGAGAAGGACCTGCAGGTGGAAGGCTCCATCGCCAAGTACTGGTGTACCGAGGCCGGTTGCTTGGCGGCCAACGCTGCCTTGCAGGCCCTGGGCGGTTACGGCTACATCCGGGAATACATGGTGGAAAAGCATCTGCGTGATGTGCGTATCACCACCATCTACGAGGGCACCAGCGAGATCCAGCAGAACATCATCGGCCTGTTTCGCTGGAAGGAAACCGTACGTTCCAAGGGCAAGTTCTACGCCACCGTCGCCACCGAGCTGGACAAGCTCCATCAGCTGCAGCCGGAGGCCAGCGCCGATCGCATGGCCAGTTGCGTGCGGGGGTTGAACGAGATCATTCAGCACTGCCATGCCGGACGTCTCACCCGGAATCAGTTCGTGCTGTTCAAGCTGGCCGATCTCGCCACCAGGGTGGAGGTGGGGGAGGCCTTGACGCGCAAGGCTGCCTTACTGGCCGAACAGGACGCGGCAGAGGCGCCACTGTACGCCGCCATGAGTCGGGTTTTCGCGCGTGAGACCGTTGCCGAGCTGTACACCACCGGATCGCTCTGCGCGGCCGGCCAGCTGGACGGCGAGGCGACCGACAAGCTCGAGGCCGCCCGCGCTCTGGATACCCGCCTGGCCGAGTTGCTGGGGACGGACGCCATGACCGGTCAGTTGCTCGACATGGACATCATCGCTTCCGTGCTCAAGGCGGGTGATTGATCCGGAGTCGCCAGAGATGCAGAGACGACAGAGACAGCGCCGACGATTGCCTAAGGAGAGCTTGTAGCCAGTAGCCAGTGCGGCAGAGCAGGAGGCCTTGCCGCTGTAGACGTCGAGCTTCAGCGGGAGTGAACTGAGCCGACATGTCATGGAGGACACATCTTTTCCGCCTGCGGCCGTGGCGTGGCCTGCTCGGTATCGTCGTTGCGGGTGCGTCACTGTATCTGGTGCACGTGTGGGCCCAATCCGCGGCCCTCACCGCGCTTGGTGGACTCATCTTCCTCCTGTCACTATGGCCCTTCTACTTTCCCGTTCATTACCGACTGGACAGTTCCGGTGTGGAGATCAACTACGGCCTCTGGCGGAGACGCTGGCCGTGGGAACGGTTCCAGGCCGTCATCCCCTTGACAGAAAGTGTCGTGCTGTCGCCGTTCCGCCAAGCCTGTCGGCTGGAGCGTTTCCGGTCGGTGACGTTGCTCTGTCCGGGTTGTGTTGACCCCGTACAGCGGGCATTACCGGACAGTCTGGTACGACGTGATACCCGGGGAGGCGAGGGATGAAGCAGCCACGCCCGGACGACACCCGGATGACGCCGACAAACCAAACCGCGACCGAGACCGGCGCCACCGGGTGCCGCGAACCGCGTCCGGATACGTTGACCGCCGCGGACGACGCCTTACTCCGTGATCTGGCCCGGAAGATCCAGGCCAAGGGAATGAGCGCTCCCGCGGTGCTCTGGCTGGAGAGCTTGCGCCCGGTTTCCTTTCTGGGCAGTCAGGCCATGCATTTTCTCAATCCCTTCGTCCAGATGCTCGTGTCCAGCGAGGTCTTTCCTCGCCTGGCGGGTCTGTTCGAGGAGCGAGCCCACCTGGAACGGTTGTTACGCCACATCGAGGTGATGGCCGCCGCTGACAAGCACGGCTCCGACCCGGAGGAGAATCGGTGAAGGGGACACGCTGGCAGGAGGTCGTCAGCCAGACGAGACCGGTGGAGACCGATCGCCGTCTGGTCTATCTGCTGACCGATTGTGGCTCCACCACCACCAAGGCGGTTCTGGTCGCGCCTCTCGGGGACAGTTACCGGGTGGTCGCCCGGGGGGAAGCACCCACCACCGTGGAAGCGCCTCATGCCGACGTGATCCAGGGGGTGCTGGCGGCAGCTGGCGGCGTGGCCGAGCAGTACGGCCGGGAACTGCTCGCAGCCGACGGAACCGGCTTCCGCAAGCCGGCCACCCAGCACGGTGGTTGCGACAAGTACCTGAGCGCCAGCAGCGCGGGTGGTGGGTTGCAGATGCTGGTCATGGGGGTGGTCCGATCTCTCACCGCCGCCAGCGCCGAACGGGCGGCTCTGGGCGCGGGAGCCATCGTGACCGGAGTGATCGCAGCCAACGAGGAGCGGCTGTGGGCGGAGCAGGTGGCCACGTTGAAACGGCTTCGGCCTGACGCGATCCTGCTCGGTGGTGGGGTGGACGGAGGCAGCACGGAACAGGTGATCCGCCTGGCCGAACTCATTGCGGCCGCGTCGCCGCGTCCTCGTCTGGACCGATCAGGGAAGTTGCCGGTGATCTTCGCGGGCAATTGTGACGCTCGTTCGACCGTGACCGAGCTGCTCGCGGAGTCAACCGAGCTGACCATCATCGACAACATCCGGCCGGTCCTCGAGGTGGAGAACCTGGAGCCGGCGCGTCAAGCCATCTACTCGGTCTTCATGGACCACGTCATGGCCTGTGCTCCCGGGTATCGCGGTTTGCTGGAGTTGTGCGACGCGCCGTTGTTGCCGACTCCCGCCGCCGTGGGCGAATCGATCCGACAGCTGGCGACCACCCGCCCCGGTGACGTGCTGGCGGTGGATATCGGCGGCGCGACGACCGATGTATTTTCGGTCTGTCAGGGCCGATTCGTCCGGAGCGTCAGCGCCAATATCGGTATGAGCTACAGCGTGGCTCACGTCTGTCAGGAGGTGGGGCTGGACGCAGTGGCGCACTGGTTGCCCATGGCGCTCCCCACTGGTGAACTCCACAATCGGATCCTCAACAAGATGATTCGTCCCACCACTATACCGGATTCGGTGACCGGCTTGATCATCGAACACGCGGTGGCTCGGGAAGCCTTACGCCTCGCCCTGGCGCAGCATCAGCAGACGGCTGCCGGACTCCAGGGGATCCAGATAAGCCGCCAGGTGGCAGAAGTCTTCCAGAATGTGAACCCGGACCGAGAGCCCGTGGACATGAATCGAGTGGAGCGGATCATCGGGTCGGGAGGCATTCTGGTCAATGCGCCGCGACCGAGACAGGCAGCCCAGATCCTCATCGACGGCTTGTTGCCGTCGGGTATCACCGAAATCGCCCTGGACGCCAAGTATCTGTTGCCCCACCTCGGGGTTCTGGCCACCACTGATCCCACGGCGGCGCGGCAGGTTCTGGCCAACGACTGTCTGCTGATCGTGGGGGTCTGTGTGGCGCCTCGGGCGGATTCAGTGCACCCCGGACAATTTTTGGCGCACTGTAGTCTGACCGGTGCGTGCGCCTACAATCGGGAGCACGATCTGCTGGCCGGCGAACTGATCAGCCTGGAATTACCGCCAGGCACCGAGGCGATACTCCGAGTGGAACCGTCGGTGCAGGTGGATATGGGCGTCGGGGCGGGGCGTAAACTGGAACGCGCGGTCGAGGGTGGCGACTGTGGCGTGGTCCTGGATGGGCGTGGCAGACCGCAGCCGATCTGGTCCGGATCGGCAGACGATCCCGAAGTTAACCGGCAGATAGTGAACCGGTGGTATCGGGGACTGGACCTCTATCCCGGGGAGACATGGTGATCGTCGGCTGTGGGACAGGCTTGCGGAAAACGGGGTGGCAGCCGCTGCAACGGGAGCGTCTGCTCGCCACGCCGGGTGAGGTTCTGGTCCAGGTCGGCCAGCAGGTGGAACCGGATACCATCGTGGCCCGGTCGACCCAATCGGGCGTCGTGATCGTCGTCAACGTTGCCCACGAGCTGGGCATCGATCCCCAGGAGGTGCCATCAGCCATGGTGGTTCCGGAGGGACGGCAGCTCGAGGCGGGCAACATGCTGGCCCGCAGTCACGGTCTGTTTGGCCTGGGGCGGGGAGAGTGTCACGCCCCGATGACCTGTCGGGTGGTCTCCGTTTCCGCCGTCACGGGTCAGGTGCTGCTCCAGGAACCGCCCACCGCCCTGGAGCTGCCGGCCTTTCTGGCGGGGAAAGTGGCGGAGATAGTCCCGCAGCGGGGCGTCGTCATCGACAGCGCGGGGTCCTGGATCCAGGCCGCCTATGGCTGCGGCGGCGAAAGCTGGGGAGAATTGCGGCTGGGGGTGGCAAGACCCGCAGAGGTATTGACCGGGGACGCCATCACGGCCGCGTGTGCCGGCAAGATCGTGGTGGGCGGCGCCGGTGTCGAGTTGACGGCCTTGCGGGCAGCCGTTTCCCACGGCGTAGCCGCCCTGGTGGTGGGTGGGATGGAAGCGCAGAGCTTACACGAGTTCCTGGGCTCGGACGTGGAACTCGGATCCGGTCGTCCGGAAGAGAGCCCGTTGCCGTTACTGCTGACCGAAGGATTTGGTGCCCTCGCCATGGACGGCACCACCTTCGAGATCCTACGCAGCCGGCAAGGGGATCGAGCCAGTGTCCTGGGTTTGACCCAGATACGGGCCGGCGTCGTGCGTCCGGAGATCATCATCCCGTGGGCCGGAAAGGGACTGACCACGTCGGAGGACGCGGGTCTTGGCGAGCTGTCACCGGGTCGTCCGGTGCGGCTGGTCCACGGCGTCGATTTCGGCGCCCGCGGCGTGGTGGCCGAGTTGCCGAGCAGTCGCCGGACAGTGAGTGGCGGCATCCGCACCCTGGTTGCGGTGGTGGAGTTGACGGATGGCCGTCGCCTCACCGTGCCGCGGGTCAACCTCGAACCGGTCCGGGGAGGCTGAATTCATGCCGGTCTGGCTGAACGGAGGAAACTGGAATCTGGCCCTGTTCCTGGCGATCCTGGTGGCCATGATCCTGTACGGCATCCGGTCCGCCCGCCAAGGCAAGTTGACCGAGCTGCGCGAGATCCCCGGTATCGCCGCCATCGAGGAGGCGGTGGGCCGGGCCACCGAAATGGGCAAGCCGCTCTTTTTCATTCCCGGAGTGCGCGATCTGAACGATGTGCAGACGGTGGCGGGAATCTCCATCCTCCGCTCGGTAGCGGAGATGACTGCCCGATTCCGGTGTGAGCTGGTAGTGCCGACGGACCGCAGTCTGGTGCTGGCCGCGGCGCGCGAGACCTGCCGGGAAGCGTACACGGCGGCTGGTCACCCGGACGCGTACCGAGATGAGATGGTCACCTATATCTCCGATGAGCAGTTCGCCTTCGCCGCCAAGGTGGACGGGATGATCAATCGTCAGCAACCGGCGGCCTGCCTGCTGATGGGCAGTTTCTTCGCCGAGTCGCTGTTGCTGGCAGAAGCCGGAAGACAGGCCGGAGCCATCCAGATCGCGGGCACGGCGGGTTGGCATCAACTCCCGTTTCTGGTGGCGGCCTGCGATCACGTCCTGATCGGTGAGGAGCTGTTCGCCGCCAGCGCTTATCTGACCCAAGATCCGTTATTACTCGGGAGTTTACGGGGACAGGACCTGGGCAAGTACCTGGCTATGGCCCTGGTGCTGGGCGGTTCGTTCCTGGTGAGTGTCGCTGCCCTGAGCGACTGGACCGGATTCCAGGTGGCCCGGGACGCGGTACTCCGGCTACTCCAGACGGAATGAGACAGCCATGCGCTTGACAATACCGAGACTGATCGTGGGAATTGTTGGTTCACTGCTGGTGCTGACGCCGTTTTTCGCCCGGCCGGAAGCGGCCGGCGGGCATCCTCTGTCGCGGTTTTTTGCCTACGTGGACGAGAACTTCTCCATCTGGTTCAACATCCTGGCCGTCTTCGCCTTTTTCCTCGGCGCCGCCAGCTTGTTGCAGAGTCACTTCGGTCGCATCCGGTCTCGCCGTCGCGACTGGGTCTACTCCGTGGTTTGTCTGGTATCTTTTCTCGCTGTGCTGGTGATCGGGCTGTGCAAGCTGGGCGGGCCGCCCGGACTGCAAGGAGATGTGGCCCACGCCCAGTCGTGGCTCACCTGGGTGTTCAGTAACGTGTACAGCCCGCTGAAATCCACGGTGTACAGCTTGCTGGCGTTTTTTGTGGCCTCGGCGGCGTATCGCGCCTTCCGGTTGCGATCTCGTGAAGCGACACTCTTACTCGTGGCCGCCTTCATCATCTTGCTGGGACGGACGCCGCTGGGAGTCACGGTCACGGCTTGGCTGCCGCAGCCACTCCATTTCCTCCGCATCGACGAGCTGTCGGTCTGGATCATGAACGTGCCCAACACCGCCGGCTGGCGGGCCATTCTCATCGGGATCTCCCTCGGCGTGGTGGCCACCTCGTTGCGCCTCATCCTCGGTATCGAACGCGGCGCCTTCGGGGGGAGAACACGATGAGTGTCACGGCCCGCAGAGCGGGCGAGTTGCTCGGCGGCCTGGATCGCCGCTGGGTCTATCTGATCCTGGCGGTGTCGCTGGCGGTGTCGCTGCTTGCCGGCCTGCGGTTCCCGGATCGACCCTCGGCGCTGGTGATGCCACTGTACGATACCCTCGAGTCGTTGCCGCCCGGTTCACCGATTCTGATCTCCCTGGAATACACGCCGAGCACGTTGCCGGAGCTGGAGCCGATGGCGTTCGCCCTGTGCCGGCACGCCTGCTTACGTGGGCACCGGCTCTGTTTCATGTCGCTCTGGCCCGAGGGCAACAATCTCATCGGCCGCGTGGTGGAGCAGGTGATCAGCCGTGAGTTCCCTCAGCTCGAGGCGGGAGTCGACTGGGTGGTGCTCGGCTACCAGGCCGGGAACGAGATGCTCATCAACGCCATCAGCCAGGATCTCGGATCCATGTACCAGAGCGATATCGACGGCCGACCGCTGGCGGGACTGCCCGCCCTGGCCGGCATCCATTCCCTGGCGGACTTCCGGCTCATCGTGGCGTTGTCGGCGGGGACCCCGGGGCTCAAGGAGTGGATCCTGTTCGCTGGCGATCCGCTGGGCGTGCCGGTGGCGGGTGGCTGCAGCGGCGCCGGGTCGCCACAGTTCCTGCCCTATTTTCCGCGACAGCTCATCGGGTTGCTGGCGGGCATGAAAGGGGGCGCCGAGTACGAGACCGCCTTGCAACAGGGACATCCCGAGTACCAGCAGCCGACGCAGCGCGCCAGCGAGAGCATGGGCCCCCAGGCGGTGGCGCATGTGGTGATCATCGGTTTCATCCTGCTGGGGAATATGGGCGCATTCCTGGTCCGTCGGCGGCTAGGAGGTGATCCGGAGTGAACGGATTCCACCTGAGCGAGAGTCTCGAGGTCTGGATCGCCGCCGTGCTGACGCTGATGGTGTTCAGTTTCCTCTATCGGGACAACCCGTTCTACAAGTTCGCCGAACACCTGCTGGTAGGGGTGTCGGCCGCCTACTTCATGGTCCTCGGCTTCTGGGCCACCCTCTGGCCCAACGCCGTGGTGAAGCTGATCCCGGCAGCGGCTCGCGTGACCAATCCGGAAGCGGAGGTGGGTGAGCCCGACCTGCTGGTGCTCGTGCCGGTGGCCCTCGGTCTGTTGCTGCTGAGTCGGCTCTGGCCGCGCTGGGCCTGGCTGAGTCGCTGGGCCACCGCTTTCGCCATCGGCACCACCGCCGGCTACAATCTGACCCGTTATCTCCGTTCGGATTTCCTTAACCAGATCGCCAGCAGCGTACGTCCCGGCATGATCCTGTTCGCTGATGGCGAGCTGCTCTCTATCGCCTCGGCCAACCAGCTCATCACCCTGCTGGGCACCGTCTGCGGGCTGGCCTACTTCACGTACGCGCGCACCAGTGCGGGACCCATAGGGCGGATGGCGCGCATCGGGATCATGTTCTTGATGGTCACCTTCGGCGCCTCCTTCGGTTATGCGGTGATGGGGCGGGTGGCGGTGCTTATCGGTCGATTCCGGGAACTGCTGGGGGACTGGCTGGGGTTGATGTAACCTCGATCCGCGGGTGGCAGGGCCGAAGTGGCTTGACGCCGCCACATTCTACTCACTACACTGGTAACGGGTAGTGTCTGAGAATCCGCTCTTCACGTCGATCCCTCCAGATGCCGGCAGCTTTCTCTGCTGTCGGGTGAGGAAAGGTTGTACCAGCCCCGTGAATTTGGCCGAACGGATTGCATTTTTCGAGCAGAAGCATGCACTCAACCCGCACTCACGGGTTTTTGCTCCCCTGGCGGATCTCTATCGTGAGGACGGCCGGTATCCCGAGGCCGTCGCTTTGCTGGAGGCGGGGCTCGAGGAACATCCTCGCTACATCTCCGCCCTGGTGATTCTCGGCCGCTGTCTGGCGGAGTCCGGCGAGATCGAGACTGCCCAGATCAGTTTTCAGAAAGTCCTCGAACTCGATCCGGACAACCTGGTGGTACTGAAATTGCTGGCCGAAGAGGCCGCCGCCCAGGAGGACTGGGCCAAGGCCACCAAGTTACTCGAACGGGTGGTCCTGCTGGATTCCCTGGACGAGACCTCGGCCGCCTTGCTGGCCCGCTTCCGGGACTTCCGGCAGGCGCACAGCGGTGGGGAAGCAGCCGTGGCGGAGGTGAGCATCGCCACTCCCGCACCTGTGGTTGAACTACCGGAGGCAGCAGCGCAGGAACCGGAGGCGGAATCGCTGATTGACGCCACGGAGTTGGAGCCGGCTGACGAGACGGCCTCGACCACCAACGCCAGCGCGGCAGTGCTGACCACCGAGGAACCCGCTCCGACCAGAGACAGTCAGGACGGCGGTGAGAGCATCAGCGCGGACGGCCCCCCGACGGTGACTCCCGGAACCCCGATCGGCAAGAAACCATCAAGCCAGAAACGTAAGCCACCCAGCAAACGGGGCCCGTTCCTGGCCACCAAGACCCTGGCCGAGATCTACCTGGCGCAGGGATATCGCGATCGTGCCCTGGCGGTACTGAAAGAGATCCTGGCCCAGCATCCCGAGCGGACGGATATCAAGGCCAAGATCGACGAGCTGGAGCAGGAACTTGCCCCCCGGGTGCCCGGCCGGGGTGTGACCCATGCTCCGGACAGTGACGGCGGCGATGAAACCGCGTCACCGGAGTTGGGAGACGAAGCCGGGTCTCCGACTACGGAAAACGCTGGGGGGGATGATCGGTCGCCGGCGGACCGGATTATCCGTGCCGGTGATTCGAGACCCACGCGACAGCGACCGCCAGTTCGTGGTCACGGGCAGGGCAGCGATACCATTTCGGGTCCGGAATCGGGCCAGAGCCGGGATCACTTCAAGAGCTGGATCGAGAAGATCAGTCGGAAACCGGAGGAAACTGACTAGTGCTCTTCAACCCTCAAATTTAAGATCAACGGGCATGCAACCAGCCAGCTGCCGCATTGCACTCGCTTGAATTAGCTATGGCTAGTCCTGCACTAGCGCGCCTTGCATCTGGTCACTTGCAAGCCCGTTGATCCTAAATTTGAGGGTTGACAGAGCACCAGCGGAATCGATTTTCATTCTGCTTGACAATAATCCCGTCGGCGACCATCAGTTGGCGCCGGTTTTGTTCTCAGGTGGGGATTGCCAAGCGCACGGCATGGTGCTATAGGTCAAGAGAGGGCGGTGTCCACACCGGTTCGGCAAATCAACTCAAAGCGAGGAAACTCTTGGCGGACACAAGTGATTTTCGCAACGGTATGGCCATCAGGTACAAGGGTGATCTCTGGACCATCGTGGAGTTCCAGCACGTCAAGCCCGGCAAGGGTGGTGCTTTCGTCAGGACCAAGCTGAAAAATGTCAGCACCGGTCGCGTCGTCGACGAGACCTACCGGGCCGGGGAGAAGGTGGAGGAAGTCCGACTGGAACGTCGCGATTTCCAGTACCTCTACCAGGACGGAGAATTTCTGACCTTCATGAACATGGAGACGTACGAACAGGTGTCGTTGCCGAAGGACACCCTGGGTGAGTTGCCGCTGTACATCAAGGAGAGCGATACTTGCCAGGTCTTATTGCACGAGGGGAAGCCCCTTATAGTGGAGCCACCGATCACAGTGGAGCTGGAAGTCAAGCAGACCGATCCCGGGTTCCGCGGTGATACCGCCCAGGGCGGGACCAAGCCGGCGACCATGGAAACCGGTCTGGTGGTCCTGGTGCCGCTGTTCATCGAAGAAGGGGAGGTACTGAAAATTGACTCCCGTACCGGAAAGTATCTCGGCCGGGTCTGAAAAACCGCGGCAGAGAACCAGCTTCGGAAAGGTTAGCATGGAACTGGATGAAATACGCAAACTCGTCAAGCTGGTGGAAGACAGTGGCATCGAAGAACTGGAGATCAGCAACCAGGATACCACCATCCGGATCCAGAAAAGCCGCGCCGTCAGCGGTATGGTTCCGGGCGCCATGATGATGGCGCCGTCGTCGGTCGCTCCGGTGGCAGTTCCCGATCTCGTCGCCGCACCGGTCGCGGCCAGCGAACCGGAACGCGACAAGTGGATGGAGATCCGGAGCCCCATCGTCGGCACCTTCTACCGGGCTCCATCGCCGGATGCCGGTGCGTTCGTAAAGGTGGGCGACCGGATCACCGTGGGGCAGACCGTGTGCATTATCGAAGCCATGAAGGTGATGAACGAGATCGAGGCCGAAATCGGTGGTGTGATCAAGGAGATCCTGGTGGAGAACGCCTCCCCGGTGGAAGCCGAGGGCGTTTTGTTCCTGGTGGAGCCGGCCTGATCCCCACTGTATATCCGGATCCTCGACCGTGAGTATTCCCTGCCGCCCCGGCTGTCCGGGGCGGTTGATTTTTCCGGCCAATATGCTGTCCGGCATTCGGTTCAGATCTTCGGCTGATATTCCCGGTTAAGCTCGACGCCACGGCGGTCGAACTGTAGGAGAGGCGGTCTTCAGGGTGATCGCTTGTTGTTATGCCCGGGGATCGTACGGGATGGCGTTCCGGACGGAACGTCGCGACCGTTCGCTGTCGGAAAAACCAACCGGGATGGAACCATGGACATCAAGAAAATCTTGCGGCAAATGATCGACGAAGGGGCCAGCGATCTCCATCTGAAGGTGGCTGTACCGCCCATTCTGCGGGTAAACGGGATCCTCAGAGCCCTGGACGGGAGGGCGCCCTCGGTCCAGGACCTCATTGCGGTTGCCCAGCAGATCCTCACCCCGCCGCAACGTGAACTGTTCGAATCCACACGTGAGATCGATTTTGCCTTCGGCGTACCCGGAATGGCCCGTTTTCGGGCTAATTTCTACGTGCAGCGTGGCTCCATCGCCATGGTATTCCGGCACGTGCCGGTGGAGATCAGGACCATCGAGGACCTGTTCCTGCCGCCGGTCTATCGCAAGTTGGCCCACGAACCCCGTGGGTTGATCCTGGTGACCGGCACGGTGGGAAGTGGCAAGTCCACGACCCTCGCGTCCATGGTGGACATCATCAACACCGAGCTTTCCTCCCACGTCATCACCATCGAGGACCCCATCGAGTTCTTGCATCAGGACAAGCAGAGCATCATCAGTCAGCGGGAGATCGGGACCGATACCGGGGCCTATTCCGATGCCCTCAAGTACATCTTGCGTCAGGATCCCGATGTGATCCTCATTGGCGAGATCCGAGACCTGGAGACCATGAAGGTCGCTCTCACCGCCGCCGACACTGGCCATCTGGTGCTGAGCACCCTGCATACCATCGATGCCACCCAGACCATCAGCCGGATCATTTCCTTCTTCCCGCCGCACCAGCACCAGGAGATACGCTTCCTGCTGGCGTCGACCCTCAAGGCGGTCTGCTCCCAGCGACTCGTCACCGATCGGACGGGGGAGCATCGCTATCCCGCCGTGGAGATCATGATCAACACGAGCACCATCCAGGATTACATCCGGGATCCGGAGAAGACCACGCTCATCCGTCAGGCCATCCAGGAAGGGTTCGTGCAGTATCAGATGCAGACCTTCGACCAGTCACTCATGCAGTTGTTGCGTGAGAAGATGATCAGTCTCGAGGAAGCGACCCACGCCAGCTCCAATCCCCACGAATTCCAGCTGCGGGTCAAGGGTATCCAGGCCAGTTCCGACACTACCTGGGATCGTTTCGAGGAGGTGCCCATCGGCGCCGGGGTGTGAGCGATTGGTTGTGCCATCGAGATTGTGTCTCTGCTTTATGCAGAGGCAACATTGGATACCATCAGTCACCACGCCCGCTTCAAATCGTGCGCCCGATTCACCTGAATAGCCCGGGTTCTCACCCGCCGACCGTAATACTCGGCCCATCGCGGCGGCAACTGCACATGCGCCCGGAATACCCTCTGCCGAAGCACGTCCTGCGGTGTCAGTGGGTGCCGCGTCAAGCCGACCAGCATGCCCGGGGTCTCTCGAACCCCCTTCTCCCACCGCTTCTTCACGTAATTCCGCCAGACCTGCAAGATCGCCAGCCGCTCGGCGCTGCTTTGACGACGCTTCGACCACGCGATGGTCTCCCGACGATGATTCGCCTGGCTGTGACGGATCAACAAGTCCAGTAGATTAACCTCGAACAATGGATTGCCCGGGTTTCGGTGCTCTGTTGACATCGTCACCTTGCGAGCGATCTCACATTCGGCCCTTGCGACGCAACTCGCTGTCAGTGAAGTAGATGAAGAAGCTGGTCTCGGTATCCACCGCCAGGTGATGGTGGATGGGGAAGTACTGGCTGTACTCGAATGACTCGAAGCCGTCGACGACGAGATCCCTGGCGATCTGGCGGTTGGCCATGCCTCCGACCGTCTTCATGAAGATCCTGGCCAGCAGGTCGGGTCGTTTGAGGTAGTAGGTAGTCGAGAAGGTCTGTCGACTGAAGGAGACACGACAGTGCTTGCAGAAGTATCGCTGGATACGGTGTGGTGGTGCGAGACGGTGGAAGAAGCCGATCTTCTTGTACTGCCAGCCAGAGGATATGTCTCTGTGGAATTGGCAGTTAGGGTTGGGGCAGAATGGTGGTTGCCAGTCGCGGGGATTGTTTCTTTTCGTGCTCATGCCCGGGACTAGGCAGGAGTCGGGCCGGACACAATCTCGGCGGCACAACCAAAATCGAACGAAATGGTTGCACTTTCTCAGCTCGGAGATGAGAATATGCTTGCACCCGCGAGTAAACTGAATTTCCCAAGGTCCGGCCATGACGTGACCGTGTCACGTGTGGTTCGCGACTGGATGACCGGAACGGAAGCTGCCGAATGTTCAAAAAGATCTTGATCGCCAATCGGGGTGAAATCGCCCTGCGGATCATGCGCGCCTGCCGGGAGCTCGACATCGAGTGCGTGGCCATCCATTCCACGGCGGATACCGAGTCGCTCCATGTGAAGTACGCCGACGAATCGGTCTGTGTGGGCAAGAACGCCAGCCACGAAAGCTATCTGCGCATTCCCAACATCATCTCCGCCGCGGAGATCACCGGCGCGGATGCCATCCATCCCGGTTATGGATTCCTGGCGGAGAACGCCGAGTTCGCCGAGATCATCGCCGAGAACGGTTTCGTCTGGATCGGGCCCAGCGCCGAGGTCATCAGGAGCATGGGTGACAAGGCCCAGGCACGCAAGAGCGCCATGAAGGCGAAGGTGCCGGTGGTG
This sequence comes from bacterium, assembly GCA_043823125.1. Lineage (GTDB taxonomy): Bacteria > Krumholzibacteriota > Krumholzibacteriia > LZORAL124-64-63 > LZORAL124-64-63 > JBDRBC01. The sequence continues at coordinate 19,974 of JBDRBC010000394.1, forward strand.
CCCGGCAGCAAGGACATTCTGGAAACCGTCGAGGCGGCGGAAGCCGAGGCGGAGCAGTTCGGATATCCGGTCATCATCAAGGCCAGCGCTGGCGGGGGCGGCAAGGGGATGCGGGTGGCCAACAACGTCGAGGAGCTGCGGCACAACTTCGTGACGGCCCGGGCCGAGGCCGCCGCCGCCTTCGGCAACGACGATGTGTACCTGGAAAAATATCTGACTAATCCGCGACACGTGGAGATCCAGCTCCTGGCCGACAACTTTGGCAACGTGATCCATCTCGGCGAGCGTGACTGTTCCGTACAGCGACGGCACCAGAAACTCATCGAGGAATCGCCTTCGCCGGCCGTGGACCCGAAGCTGCGCGACGCCATGGGCAAGTCGGCGATACGGCTCGCCAAGGCGGTGGGCTACCAGTCGGCGGGAACGGTGGAGTTCCTGCTGGACGAGGACGGTTCGTTCTACTTCATGGAGATGAACACCCGGATCCAGGTGGAGCATCCCGTGACCGAGATGGTGACGGGACTCGACCTGGTGAAGCTTCAGATCGCGCTGGCCGCTGGCCAGAAGCTGGAATTGAGGCAGAAGGATGTCAAACTGACCGGTCACGCCCTGGAGTGCCGGATAAATGCCGAGAATCCGGAACGGGACTTCCTGCCGAGTCCCGGGCGGATATTTTTCTTCCACGCGCCGGGTGGACCGGGAATCCGGGTGGATAGTCATGTCTACTCCGAGTACCTGGTGCCGCCCTATTATGATTCGTTGCTGGCGAAGATCATCACCCACGGCGCTGACCGGCAGGAGGCCGTCATGCGCATGCGCCGCGCCTTGCGGGAATGTGTCATCGAGGGCATACCGACCTCGATCCCCTTCCACCTGGAGGTCCTGGACAATGTGACCTTCCTGGCTGGCGGCGCCACCACCAAGTTCCTGGAATCGGAACTGACAGACCTACAGGAGGGCTTACGTGTCCGCGCGAGGCTCGAGGAAGGCTAGGCGAAGCAAGGATGCTCAGGCCTGGTGGGAATCGCTCTGGCTGAGCGGTCTACTCCAATTGGTTCTGGCCATCTACCTGGGGATCTCCCTCACGGGGCCCGTCGGGTCCTGGTGGTCGGCGCTCCACGGCGAAGAGGTGGTCCAGCTCCTGCCGGCGGAGAACCCCGGCGGTCCGGTGGGCTCGATGTTGAGCCTGGCCCTGCACGCCATCTTCGGGGCGGCCTGGTGCTGGCTCGCCCCAATCCTGCTGGTGATCTCCGGTTTACGGTTGCTGGCGCGACAGCCCAGTGTCACTCGCCCCCTGCTTTTCCGTCTGCTACCACTCTGGCTCGCCACCACGACCTGGATTGCCCAGCCCGGGGGCTTGCTGGTTGTGGAGCCGGCGGCCTTCTGGGGCGGGCTCTGTGGGGTCTGGCTGGGACGCGGCTGCTACTTCCTGGTCGGACTCTGGGGCATGCGGCTGTTCTTGACCCTGTTCGTGATCGTGGCTATCGGCATCTGCTGTCATCCCTGGCTGGCCTCCTTGCTGGCCAAACTTCCAGCGCTTCGCTGGTCGGGATTCGGCGCGGGAGCGATGCCGGGCCGGTTCTTCGGCGCCGTCAGTTCCTGGGGACGTCAGAGCAGCGGGATGGTTACGGACTGGACACGGTCGCTACTGGCGCGATTCTCCTGGGGCGGCGACCAGACGGCGGATGTCAACGGTGAAAACGGTGGGGCACAGGCCGCCGGCCGACAGCGCCGGTTGCACGGCGTCGACCAAACGGCCGGTCAAGGATCGGGGAGCGCCTCCGGAGCGGACGCGGAACTGCTGGAGAACCCGCAGCTCGAAAGGTCGGGACTTGCTGACGATCCGTTGGCGACGGCGGGAGAATCCAGCCTAGATCCAGCGACTCCTGGACTGTTCGGCGGCGATTTGCCCGGCACATCACGACCGGCAGCAGAACCCGACGCCAAGAGTCGCCCGGTGGTTCCCAAACGCAAACCGAAAAAGGGCAAGGTCGAGTACGAACTCCCGGCGCTCTCCCTCTTGCACGTCGAGGACGGACCGGCCCTCAGTCAGAATCCGGCGGAACTCGACGCCTCGGCCGATCTGCTGGAGGAGACACTTCGCTCCTTCGGCGTGGTGGGCGAGGTCAAGGACGTGCGGCCGGGGCCGGTGGTCACCACTTTCGAGTATCAACCGGCGGCCGGTATCAAGGTGAACCAGATCACCCAGCGCGCCGATGACCTGGCGCTGGCCATGAAGGCGCGTTCCGTCCGTATGGAGGCGCCCAT
>JBDRBC010000395.1:0-2994 GCA_043823125.1 bacterium
CGCGGTCTTCTTCATCTGGGAGGGGTGCTGGTACTTGGCCTTCGCATCGCGACGGCCTTGAGGGGTACCGTAGGGTTCCCCTTTCCAGGTCTTGGGTGTCTTGTGCAGGGCGTGGCCTTGCATGTTGGCCAAAGCGAAGGCAATGTTCTTGCCCTTCTCCTTGCCGTACTCCTTCTGAGTCGACTCCATGATCCTGTTGGCGCGGTGGTGGACCCAGGCCGGCATGGAAGCCTCCTTATGTTAGATCGGGAAGATCCAGCAGTTCTCCGGGGTACCGGCAAGAGCATCCGAGGTGATACCCGCGGGCCACGCAGCAGCCGCTGAGCCGCCGAGGACCAGGGGACCCGCACCATCCAGACCCGCACCCTCGTGGATGAGCTGGACGTTGTTGCGCAGAGTGCAAGCCTGGCTGGTCGTAGCCGCCGCACCGCCGGTCAACACACCGAGCTGGGGCCGTGCGTTGCCGGAGATGTCGATGGCACCGGTAGCACCGTAGCCAGTCACCCAATCGCCCGGAGCACCGGCCGGGGTGAAGACGGTGAACAAGGCGCCTACGGTCTGGGTGATGCTCTTGAGGTTGAGGGCGAGAAGGACCGGGGACGCGACAGTGTTGACCGCCGTCTTGACGTAGTCGCCGACGATGTGGAGCTCGGACGCGGGGCCGATGTACATGTCGGGCCCGCCGGCCACGTTGGCGCCCACCGTAGCCGTGGACGACAGACGCAGCTTCCCGCCGGCGTTGTAGAGCCGTCCGTACTTGCCATCGATGGCCGCGACAGAAGCGCCGTCGATGGTGACCGACCCGTCGGAGTCGATGAACACCCCGTAGAGGGCGGCCAGACCGGTGCCGTCGTTGACGCCCTCGCAGCTGACGATCTCCAGGTGACCCTTGTCGGTGGCAACCTAGAACCCGGTCGCCAATCCGGCCGCGGCGGTACCGAGCGTGGTGCAGAACTCCGTGTGCAGACGACCACCAGCAGTGGCGTAGAACGGAGGAGACGTGGTCGTGGTCGCGGCGGACCCGATGCTGTTGTACACCTGGGAGGTGCCGTTGCCGGTACCCCTGAAGGAGCGGGCGTTGCTGGCGTAGGCCACCGAGTTCGAGGTCATCGTGACGTCCGTGGTGAACCGCCCGTGGATGGAGTAGGTCCCGTCGGTGGCGAACATGCTCGCTGCACGGCAGCCGAAGGCGTAGCAAGGGGACGTGGCGTCGGCGAACCCGTACTCGAACAGGTCAGCCGGGTCGAGGTTGTCGTCCGTCCAAGATCCGAACCCGCAGGTGGTCGAGCCGATGGCCACGATGTTCTGCGCGGTGCCCCCGGCGTTCCGCGTGTCGAGCCACAGACAGGTGTTGGCCCCCCTGTTCAGGCTGACCGGGTTGTAGGTGCGCAGGTTGAAGAGCGAGAGAGCATTCCCCGCAAGCGGCGCCGTGGCCCCCTGCGCGATGCGGCCGGAGGAGGTGACCTGGATGTAGCCCGCGATGATGGCCGCGGACTCGAAGACGTCGACCGCGATGGTCGAGCCGGCCACGACCCACGCCGCCTTCTCGGCGTTTGCACCGCTGGCGCCGAAGCGCCAGGAGACCCACGCCTCCGTGCCGCTCGCCACCGAAACGATCTGCGCGGTGGCGATGTTGCCGGTGGCGCCGTTGTTGAAGCGCAGGTGCCGACCCTCGTCGGTGGCGGTGAACGTGATGCCGGACACCTCGATGCAGGTGAGATCGTGGATGGGAGCGGCGGCCGGCGCGATGGCGTCCTTGACGTCGACCACCAGACCGGACTGGGTGACGGTGCTGTTGGCGAAGTCGCAGCCGATGACGACACGCCCGCGACCCTGAACCAGGCTGTTCAGGATAAGGTGGTCGGTGGCGGTGAACGCACCGCGTGCATGAACATAGGTGACCGACGCGTTGGGGAACAGGGCATCCTGGATGGACAGCTCCCCGACCAGCTTGCCGAGGGTCTTCCAGGCATGGTCATAGTCCGATCCGTCGTTTCCATCGGAGCCCAGGGTGCCGTCGACGTACAGCCGGTTCGTGCCGACGGACGGGGTGGCGGTGGGGGCCGTCACCACATCGAAGTGCGAAGCGGTGGACTCTCCAGCCGGGACGTCGAGGATGTGCAGGTCCATCGTCCAGGCGGCCTGGGTGCCGGTAGCCGAGTTGGTCAGGGCCACCTGCAACAGACCGTCTCCGGTGTACGACACGGCCGCGGAGACGACAGGCGTGCCCGTCACCGTACTCAGGGTGATCTTGCCGAGAATCTTCTTCGTGCCCCCGAACAGGATGCTCGCGCGCTCGAGAAGCGTCTGGATGGTGGTGGTCGTGCCGCCCACGAATGAGCCGGCCGCGGACTCCTGCCAAAACTCCCTGGATGCTGTCTGGACCAAACGGGTGAGAGCCATCGGTTCCTCCTGGCGCTGCGCGCCTCCGTAGACACCCCTATCGTATCGCTGCAAGGCCGACGGTGAGAAGTGGAAATAGGGATGGCGCTTTTGGCATAAGATACATGAGGAGGAAAGCTATGGTCTACTGGGTCCTGGAGCGGGAGTCGGAACCCGGGTTGGCGGTGGACGAAGGGTGCGCCGCCAACGTGGGGGACGCGCTGTTCGCCGCCAGGGATGCCAGGCAGGCATGGGGAGATACGAACCCGGGGGCTGGTCCTCGGGTTCGATGGAGTATCAAGTTGAACGACGGCAGGAGAACTCTCGCCGTCCTGGGTGCGTAAGTTATCGGGGATGTGGGCCTGTAGCTCAATCGGTCAGAGCAGATCCCCTATAAGGATCCGATGCGGGTTCGAGTCCCGACAGGCCCACCAACCACGAAAGGAGAAAGAAGATGCACAACCACAACGAAACGATCAACCCACACGCCGTAACCTTCGCCCGCAGCTACTGGCTGTGGGTGGCGGCCATCATCGTGGCGAGCGCCGTCGGGTTCCTCGCCTTGAGCAACCTCGGCTGCAGCCACGACTACATCGACCTGTCCGATGGAGG
>JBDRBC010000396.1:0-2094 GCA_043823125.1 bacterium
GGGGAACCCGTCCGGGCCAATTGCGTCCTGCTGGCGTCCGTCGATTCAGAGAAGGTCCGGTGGTTATGGCCGGGCAGGATTCCACGCGGCAAGCTGGTTATCCTCGACGGCGATCCGGGGTTGGGGAAGTCAACCATCGCCTTGGACATCGCTGCAAAGGTGTCCACCGGGACTCCGTTTCCGGATGGGTTCCGAGAACGGGAGCCGGCAGGCGTCGTGATCACCTCTGCTGAGGACGGTCTAGCGGACACAATTCGCCCCCGTCTAGAATCTGCGCATGCCGACCTTGATCGAATCGTCGCCATTACCGGCGTTCCGGATGAACCCAACGGTGAAAGGCCCCTTTCCATCCCCGCTGATGTGCCACGGATTGAGGAGGCAATACGGCAGACCAGCGCGGCACTTCTGATAATCGACCCCTTGATGGCTTTCCTGTCAGGCGATCTGAACTCACATCGTGACCAGGATGTACGCAGAGCGTTGCACTCGTTGTCTAGCCTCGCAGAACGTACCGGTGCCGCCGTTATCATCATCAGACACCTAAACAAATCTGGAGGCCCAAACCCTGTGTATCGTGGCGGAGGTTCCATCGGCATCATCGGTGCCGCCAGGGTCGGGCTACTCGTCGCCAAGGATCCCGGTGATGGCACCAAGCGAGTCTTGGCCGTGACAAAATCAAATCTTGCTGCTGAGGCTCCATCACTGGCCTACAAAATTGATACCGACCCGACAAATCATGTTTCGCGTATTGAGTGGCTCGGACTGGCCCCATACGAAGCTTCGGACTTGCTGCGCGATCAAGGCGACGGGGCCAGAAACGCTCTGGACGAAGCGTGTGGGATCGTCGGAGAAATTCTAGCTGACGGACCGGTCCCCGCCGCACATGTCAAGAAGGAGGCTCTGTCGGCGGGAGTGTCGGAGAAAACTCTTAATCGTGCAAAACATAGGCTGGGCATCAAGCCGAAGAAGGTCGGGCGACCGGGCGAGTCCAGCCAGGCATGGGTCTGGGCCTTGCCCCCCGAAGATGGCCAGAAAGCCTCGAAGATGGTCAACCCGGAAGGATGGCCATCTTCAGGTCGTCTTGACCATCTTCGGAGTCACGATGTCCAAGCGGCCAAGACCTCAACGACATCCGCACGTCCAGACGAAGCCACGCAGTTGAGGTCGTGCGGAGAGATTGCTCGAAGGGATGCGGACTTGCCCTGATGAAGCAGATGAAGGAATATTCAGGACCAGGACGCTATGCCGTCTCGGACCGGAGCCTCGTGGGGAGCGAGATGTCGAGAAAACCCTGAGAGTGCTCGTGGACCATGGCTTGGTGCGTCTGGACGAGAAAAACACGTGGAGGCTCGTCATATGACTTATGAAAAACACGAATTGAGGACTTGCGACGTTGCGACACCTGCGACAAAACGGCCCAAGCTTGCCGATCTGTCGCAATGTCGCAAAGGGTCCAAACCAGAAAACGATGATGAAACCACCCAGTCCACCGCTAGGCTACCGCTCACCGACGACACCCATTGGACCTTGTGGAAGGGAGCTTTCCAGGCGAGCGGGGTTTCAAGGGGCAATGAACATGCCTGTTTCCTGCATGGGAGGCGGCGAGCACAGCGGAGGGCACGATGTCGCATAATGACACACGGGAAAATGAACTGAAGCCGGAACAATTCCGCGCTGTGGTGACCCTGGCAACGACGGGCAACATGCCAGCCGCTGCGGAGGCCGCCGGGGTATCGGTCCGGACACTTCAACGTTGGGCGACTCTGCCCGCCTTTCGACAGGAAGTTCTGGCCGCGGAAACTGAAATTGTGCGAACGGCCGCCCGGCGGTTGGGGACCCTTGCGCAAAAGGCCCTTGGCGTGCTGGAGTCGGTCATGGACGATGGGGCAGCGGCCGACAGTCCGCGAATTCGGGCCGCTTCTACCGTGCTGGATACCTGCCTTCGTTGGCGAGAAGCGACGCTGATCGAGGAACGGCTGCAAGCAGTTGAGCGGCGAGTTGGAGAGAGACTATGAGTGCGCGTAGCCGAATCAAGGCGTTAGAGAAGAAGACGGGTTCGAGCCAGCGCGTGGTCGAACTCATTTTCGTAGTCCC
>JBDRBC010000397.1:0-7103 GCA_043823125.1 bacterium
GGCCTGGCCGGTCTGGGGTACTGTGAGCAGGTGGAAGCGCCGCCGGTCATCATCTCGACACCGGTGACGGACGCCACCGTGGGACTGCTCTACAGCTACGATGTGGACGCCTCCGGCTATCCGGCGCCCACCTACAGCCTCACGACGTCACCGGCCGGCATGACCATCGACCCGGTGAACGGCCTCATCCAGTGGACGCCGCCGGACACCACCGACGCCAGTGTCACTGTCGAAGCCACCAACACGGCCAAGGGCGTGGACAGCCAGAGCTTCACCATCGTGGTGGAGGAGGCGCCGCCCTGTCCGCCGGACATGGTGGCTTACTGGCACCTCGATGAGGCGGCGGGCACCACTTACACCGACACTTACGACGGCCACGACGGCAACGCCTCACCCGCGCCGCCGACCCCCGATCCGGACGGTATCGTGGGCAGTTCGCAGGACTTCAACGGCACGAGCAACTGGATCGACGTGCCGGATCATCCAGACTTCGACTGGTCGGCCACCAGCAGCTTCACCGTGGAGCTGTGGGCCAAGTTCACCAACGTCGCCAGCCGCAACAAGGTGATGATCGGCCGCGATCAGGCCGGTGGCACGCCTCACTGGTGGCTCGGTGCGGCACAGAGCACGGGTCTCGTAACCTTCAACCTGCTCGGGACAGACGCCAGCGGCATCGCCTGTAATGGCACCACTGCCATCAACGACGGCGTCTGGCACCACATCGTCGCCGTGCGTGACGAGGACCAGAACCAGAACCGGATCTACGTGGACGGCGATCTGGAGGACACAAAGACCTACGACTACACGGTCGGTTTCGGAGCCAGCACGCCGCTCGGCATCGGCTACATGGCCTACAATTTCAATCCCGACTACTACTACGACGGCCTGCTGGACGAGATCGCCATCTACAACCGCGACCTCACCAAGGCGGAGATCATCGATCACTACAATGCCGGTCTGGCCGGGCAGGGGTATTGCGAGCCGGATGCCGAGGTGCCGGTGATCACTTCGATCCCGGTGACCAGCGCCGCCGAAGGTGTGCTCTATACCTACGACGTGGACGCCACCGGCTATCCGGAGCCGACCTACAATCTCACCGTGTCGCCGGCCGGCATGACCATCGACCCGGTCAGCGGCCTCATCGAGTGGACGCCGCCGGACAGTGCCGACGCCAGCGTCACCGTTGAGGCCACCAACAGCGCCAAGGGCGTGGACAGCCAGAGCTTCACCATCATCGTGGACGAAGCGCCGCCGTGTCCCGCCGGTATGCTCGCCTACTGGCAACTGGAAGAGACGAGCGGCACGACGTACTACGACGCCTTCGACGGCCACGACGGCGCAGCCTCGACGCCCGCGCCCACACCCGCCACCGGCGGCATCGTGGGGGACTGCCAGAGCTTCGACGGCAGCAGCAATTACATCGAGGCGCCCGATCACGCCGACTTCGACTGGGCCCTGGACGCCAGCTTCACCATCGAGCTGTGGATGAAGTTCACCGACATCAGCGGCCAGAACAAGGTGGCCATAGGCCGCGACGAGGGGGGCGGGTATCCCCACTGGTGGTTCGGCGCCAACGCCAGCACCGGCTACGCCAACTTCAACCTGCTGGACACCAACCGGAACGGCGCGGCCTGCACCGGCAGCGTCGCCCTGAACGACGACCAGTGGCACTATCTGGTGGCCGTGCGCGACGAGAGCGAGGACGAGAATCGCCTCTACGTGGATGGGGCGCCGGTGGATTCCGTTACTCACGACTACACGGCCGGCTTCGAGGCCAACACGCCGGTGGCCATGGGCTACATGGCGTACAACTTCGTCCCGGGCTACTTCTACAACGGCTTGCTGGACGAGGTGGCCCTCTACGACCGGGCGCTGACCGGCGGGGAGATCCTGGCACACTACACCAATGGATTGGCTGGACAGGGCTACTGCGTGCACGGACCGGATCCGGAAGCGCCGGTGATCACCTCGACACCGGACACCACTGCGGTCGAAGGAATGCTCTATTCATACGACGTGGACGCCACCGGCTACCCGGCGCCGACCTTCGCGCTGACCCAGGCGCCGGCCGGCATGACCATCGACCCGGTGAGCGGCCTCATCCAGTGGACGCCCGCCAGCGCTGGCGACGACTCGGTCATCGTGGAAGCGGCCAACACCGCCAAGGCGGTCGACACCCAGTCCTTCGTCATCCACGTGAGCGAACCGCCGCCGTGCCCCGCGGACCTGACGCACCTCTGGCGACTGGACGAGACGGGCGGCCCGCCGTACGTGGACTACTGGGCCGGCAGCGACGCCGGGTGCAGCAATTGCCCGGACCCGGTCACCGGACAGATCGGCGGCGCCCTCTGGTTCAACGGCACCGACGACGAAGTCACGGTCCCGTACGACGGCACCATGGAGTGGGCGGCCGACGCCAGCTTCTCCATCGCCTTCTGGATGAAAACCGGCGAGAGCACCTCGGGCAACCGGGTCATCGTCGGCCGCGACGCCAGCGACACCCAGCTCCACTGGTGGGTGGGCGCCAACGACGGCGGCCAGGCTCACCTGGGCCTGCGCGACAACGACAACCACTACGAGGGGTGCAGCGGCACCAGTACCATCAACGATGATGCGTGGCACTTCGTGGTGGCCGTGCGCGACGAGAGTACCAACGAGAATCGCATCTATGTGGACGCGGAGCAGGAGAACAGCGTCACCTACGATTACACCGGCGCCTTCACCGGCGATGCGGCCCTGAACATCGGTTTCCTGGAGTTGTCCGGGCATTACCGCTACCACGGCGCCGTGGACGAGGTGGTGGTGTTCGATCGCGCCCTGCCGGACGACGAGATCGCCCGGATGTACCACAACGGCCTGCAACCAGCCGGCTACTGCGATCCGGTCGGGCCGAGCTTCATCAGTGCCCCGCTGGATTCGGCTTATCTCGATGAGCCGTATGTCTACGACTGCGACGCCGCCGGCAATCCGGCCCCGACCTACAGTCTGGTCACCGCTCCCGAGGGTATGACCATCGATCCGGTCACTGGCGAGATCACCTGGATCCCGCCAGTCATCAAGGACCGGATGGTCACCATCCAGGCGAGCAACGCCTCCGGCTCGGTGGAGCAGAACTACATCATCGACGTCACCGGCCCGGTGGGTGTACCGGAAGGCATCCCCGAGCGCCACTTCCTGGCCGTCAACCGGCCCAACCCGTTCAACCCGAAGACCACCATCCACTTCGGCCTGCCGGCGCCCGGTCAGGTGAAGATTCTCATCTTCGATATCCAGGGAAGAAAGGTCGCCACCTTGGTCGACGCGGTATTGCCGGTGGGTGTGCATCGGGTGGACTGGGAGGGACGGGACGACAGCGGAGCCCTGGTGTCGAGCGGGATTTATTTCTACCAGCTGGCGACGCCCGGGTTCTCGCAGACGCGGAAGATGACCTTGTTGAAGTGATCGCCCTTGGGCTTCAGGGTGATCAACAAGTGGCGCCCCGGGTTTCGGCTCGGGGCGCCCTTCCTTGCTCGACATCCGGTGCCACTGCTTCTACCATCCCGAAAAGGCGCTGGGATCCCCGACCTGGATGTGGACCATGCCCCGTGATTCCTCAGGCAGAAACGACCCAAGCAGTGGCGGTGTCCAGACCGGCCTCGACCGCCTCCTGGCCGACGACTGCGCCGTGTTGCGAGACCAGCGCCTCGGCCTGCTCGTCCATCCGGCCTCCGTCGACAGTCGACTGCGCCACGCCGCCACCTTGCTCCATACCGCTGCCAACGTCGACCTCCGTTGCCTTTTCGGCCCCCAGCACGGCCTGCGCGGTGAGACCCAGGACAACATGGCGGAGTGGGACGGCTTCCGGGATCCACAAACGGGTCTTCCAGCTTATTCCCTGTACGGCGACACCCGCCAGCCCACGCCCGAACAACTCGCCGGCATCGACACCCTGGTCATCGACCTGCAGGATGTGGGCGCCCGCTACTACACCTTCATCTGGAGTGTGCTGCTCTGCCTGCAAGCCTGCGCCGAGGCCGGCAAGCGGGTCGTCGTGCTCGACCGGCCCAATCCGATCGGCGGCGCGTTGCGGTCTGGCAATGTGCTCGATCCGTCTTTCACGTCGTTTGTGGGCATGGCGCCCATTCCCATGAGGCACAGCCTCACCATCGGCGAGCTGGCCTTCTACTTCTGCGCCCACTTCGAACTCGGCGTCGACCTGCAGGTCATCTGGATGGACGGCTGGCGGCGTCACATGTGGTTCGACGACACCGGCCTGCCGTGGGTGCTGCCGTCGCCCAACATACCGACTCTCGACACGGCCACGGTCTATCCCGGCTTCTGCCTGCTGGAGGGGACGGAGCTGTCCGAAGGACGCGGCACCACAAGGCCGTTCGAGATCTTCGGCGCGCCGTTCATCGATCCGGCCCGGCTGATCAACCGACTGGAGCAGTGGAGTGTACCCGGGTGCACTTTCCGCCCGCTGCACTTCGAACCGACCTTCCAGAAACACGCCGGCCGATTGTGCGGCGGGGCGCAGGTTCACGTGACCGATCGCGAGCGCTTCTGCTCGGTCCTGTGCGCCACGGCAGCACTGGCGGCGATCCACGAACTCTGGCCCGATGACTTTCGCTGGAAGCAGCCGCCGTACGAGTACGAGACCGTGAAGCTACCCATCGATATCCTCGCCGGCGGTGAACGGTACAGGAGAGCCATCGAAGCGGGCCGGTCGCCGGACGAGATCGCCGCCGCCTGGGAACCCGACCTGGCACTGTTTGGGGCCGAGATCCAGGAATTCCAGCACTATGTCTAACAGAACGAGTAGCAACCACGAACCGGTCCGCCGCGCCATGATCCTGGCGGCCGGCTACGGCACGCGGCTGCGTCCCATCACCGAGGAGCTGGCCAAGCCGTTGCTTCCGGTGGTGAACCGGCCGCTGCTGATCATCGTCGCCGACACGTTACGGGCGATCGGCGTGACGGAGATCGCCGTCAACACCCACCATCTGGCCGATCAGGTGGAGGACGCGGTGGTGGCGCTGGCCGAAGATCCGACACCCACCGACTTGCCTGTCTGCAAGTACACCATCTTCCACGAACCGGAGATTCTCGGCACCGGCGGCGCGCTCTGGAATGCGCGCGGGTTCCTCGAGCGCGACGACGAGTTTCTGCTCTACAACGGAGACGTGCTGTGCAATCTCGATCTCGGGGAGCTGATCTACACCCACCGGCGTGGCGGTGGGCTCGTCACCCTGGTGCTGACCGACTGGCCCGAGGTGAACTCCGTCCTGCTGGCGTCGAACGGTGCCGTGCGGGATATCGGCGATCACCTGACCAGCCATGATTACATCGGGGATCGACGGTTGACCTACACCGGCATCGCCATGTTGTCGAGTTCGTTGCTCAAGTTACTGCCGACCGGGCCGTCCTCATTGGTGGATACCTTGCTCCGGATCCTCGTCGAACAGCCCGGCTCTGTTCGAGGGCATGTGCTGGCGGGACAGTACTGGAGCGACCTGGGCACGGTGGAGCGATATCTCGCCGCTCACGCCGATCTGCTGGTGGGGCGCGCGGGTGCGCCCGGATCGTTGCCATTGCCGCCCGATTCGTTCCAGCTCGACGCCACGGCGCAGGTGGCCGGGGATGTCGAGCTGGCCGGCTTCGTCTGCGTGGGGCCCGGTGCCAGCATCGGCTCGGGCGCCAGCCTGCGCGACTGCGTGGTGCTGTCCGGCGCCGTGGTGGATTCCCGGACCAGCTACCGTGAGGCGGTCATCGGCGACGGCTGGGTGGTGGAGGCCGACGGCGGCGAGGCGCTCACCACGGTCCGTGATCTGACCATCATCCGGCAGACCGGCTGGGGCGACGGGCTGCGAGTCGCCACCCTCACCGGGCACGGTTCCGATCGCTCCTTCTATCGCCTGGTGGAGGGGGACCGCTCGGAGCTGCTCATGCGCTCCACCAAGGACGATCCGGAGTTCGAACGCTTCATCGCCATCGGCACTTTCCTGCACGAGCAGAAACTCGGCGGGCCGGCTCTGCTGTCCCGTGATCCCCGGGGGCGGACCGTAATCATGGAGGATCTGGGAGGTCAATCCCTGCACAGGATGGCGACAGTGGATGTGGAGGATGCGGATCTCCACGCACCGCTCTACTGGCCGGTCCTCGACCTGCTCGTCAAGTTGCAGACCGTACCCACTGATGTTCTCAAGAGCTGCCCGGAAGCATGCGACCGCCGGCTCGATTACGACACCCTGCGCTGGGAGACGGACTACTTCCGCCAGCGATTCCTCGGCGAACTGGTCGGCATCGCTCCCGGACAGCTCGTCACCCTCGACGACGAGTTCCACCGCCTGGCAACCACAGCCCTCGAGCAACCGATCGTGCCAATGCACCGGGACTTCCAGTCGCAGAACATCTTCTTCAAGGACGGGCTCGTGCGAATGGTGGATTTCCAGGGCCTGCGGGTGGGGCCGTTGACTTACGATGTCATGTCGTTGCTGCGTGATTCGTACGTGGATCTGGGCAGCGAACTGCGCGAGGAGTTGCTGGAGTATTACCGCGGTCAGCTCGCGGAGCAGGGTGGGCCGGCGCTCGAGCGTGACGAGCTGCTGGAGATGGCCGTCGTGGCCGGCCTGCAGCGGAACATGCAGGCGCTGGGGGCTTTTGCTTTTCTGTCGAAGGTCAAGGGGAAGGCGCACTTCCGGCGGTACATTCCCCTGGGTTTGCGGCATCTGCGGGAGGGATTGGCGGTGGTGCGTGAGGGTGGTTGCGCGCCGGGATCGCTGGAGCGGTTGGAGCGAGTAGTGGGGGAGGTGGTTGAGCGGTTGGGCTGAAGGATCCACGTTGATGGTCCAGCTTATGCTGGTTGTGTGATGAGGTGAGATATCGGTTGCGACGTAAATACAATGTAGGTATGTTCTGGCATGGCGGAATTGCGGTTCGAATGGGAACCACGCAAGGCATCGGTGAACAAGAAGAAGCACGGGATTTCATTCTTCTCGGCATGAGCTGGTCACTCCGCATTCTGGTCGTCAACCACTGTTACCGTCACTCGTCAGAGGTCATCAGGATCATCTCGGCGCGCAAGGCAAACAAAGCGGAGCGCGCACAATACGGAGCCGGTTAGC
>JBDRBC010000398.1:0-11726 GCA_043823125.1 bacterium
TGATGTCCCTGCAGATCAGGTCCGCCCCGAACGGGGCAGCATGAACGGTTGGTTTTCCGCGGCAAACTCTCCCTCGACCATGAGATAGGCCGGTCCACCGAGATCCAGAACGTGCGGGGTAGCCGTGGCCTCCACATCCAGACGGTCGGGCGCAAAGTAGGTGACGACTTCCTCGATCCGCCACGGGATTCGTGTCAGCAACTCGGCCAGAGAGGGTATGACCCGGCCCACCACGTCGAACAGCGCCAGCCTGGTCCCCTCCCTTTCCAGACCAGAGGATCACCTCCAGATCGGGCAGCAGATACAGCGGGCGCGGGCACTCGTTGAAACAGAACACGGCGTGTTCGGGCCCGACACCCAGCAGTGACGAGACCGGCTCGCGAACGGCCAGCAAGTGGTGCAACAAGGCGAGGTCATCAACGTTGTCCGGGGCGAGTCGGCGTAATCCGTCGTCACCCGCAGGATCGGACCACGGCACGGTGAACTTGTGTTCGCCAACCCAGCGAAACCCGAACGGCTCGTAATATTCCGGATTCTCGGTGGTCAAGATGAGGATCTCGTATCTGTCCCGAGCGTCCGCCAGCACCTGCTCCATGAGCTGGCGATAATACCCGCGCCGCCGGTACTCCGGGTGTGTGGCCACGGCGTGAATGGATCCCACCGTTTTTGCCTGTCCATCGATTATCAACGGCAACTCGATCAAGCCCAGATGCGCAACCACCCGTCCGTCGGCAAACGTCACATACGGGGTGGAGATGTCTTCCCAGACCGTGCCGAACGCCCGGGCGACACGAGCAGCTTGTCGGAGGTCGGTGAATACCTGGTCGAGCAGTTCGAAAACCTGGTCACTGAGCCGGGGATCATTTACGTACGATCGTCTCATGATGGTTCCGCTTCGGGGAGGGGGTGATCAACGTTTCAGGACCTGCAGCGCCTCGATACGCTGCCGCCACAGGTCGGGATCCCGGACGGCCCGGGCCATTGCATCCCCGCCGGCGACAGCACGGAAATGGACACAGAGCAACGGCCGGAGCACGGTCTTGCCATTGAATAATTTGGGCAGGGTGCTGGAGAGTCCCATGTTCACGATCTCGGGCTCCCGTTCCATCAGGTTCAGACAATATCCCGTTCCCAGCGATCGATGGCGTTCTGCATCAACTCGGCCTCGTTCGCCTCGGGATTCCGGCTCCGTTCGTACTCGATCATCCGTTTTACCAGATCGGTTTCGCCACGGGCTTTCCGCAGGAGGTTGCGGCGGAGTTGCGCCCGGCGCAGGTAGTCCGAGTGCAGGAACCGCCGGTTGATTTTATTCAGGGCCACGGCCAAGAGACAGGCAGCAGCGACGATCGCCACGACCCAGATACTCCGGGTTCCCACGAACAGCAGCAGCATCACCAGGATAACCACGAGGGCTTTCGGTTTCAGCCATCCGGCCTTGGGGGGTGAGGCGGATTCGGATTCGTCTTCATCCGGCGGCAGGTCGATGATATGAGCCCCTCGCGACCAGCCGGTTTCCTCGTCCGAGCCACATTCGGGACAGGCGGCCGAATCTCGGGGGATGATCTCGCCGCAGTGGGGACAGATGAAATATTTCGACACGATTCCGCACTTCCGTCAGGTGAAAGCTGCATAGTGCCACCCGGGATTGGGCCTGTCAACCGGGCCACCCGGCACTTGACTCCGGCCACGCCGACCGCGGTTGCGGCCGGCGTGGCGCGGGGGTTCACTTGGGCCAGTCGAGCAGGGTGAACCGCCTGGGCGCAGCTGGATTCTTCGACCGGTTCGCCGACCTCGACACCGACTTGCGCGGCGCCGAATCTTGCGGATCGTAGACCCACATCCCGCACTGGCAGTGCCAGGCCTGCTCCAGGGGAGCCCGCTGATCACTCTTACGCAGCGCGTCGGGCCGGCGCGAGAGCGAGTAGACCCGCCGCCGCATCAGCCGCTCACAATTCGGACATTTCATGCTGTCTCCTTTCGACCAGAACAGGGCGAGATTTTCGCCGCCTCGGATCGAGGTCCGTGGTATCTCGCCTCCTCGTTCGCCCCGGGGCCGACAGCCCCCGGAGCGCCACTTCGCCGCCACGACACGCCGCCACGACTAGGCAGTCGACTCCCGTGATGGCGTTACCTGTTCGGTTGGAGAATTGGTCAGTCGGTTTTGATCATGGCGTGGGTTGTAGCAGACGGGTGTTTCAGGCGTTACACCCGCACCGGAGATTGGGGCAGAAAAAGTGGGTCGGGACAATCGTCGCGCGGGACTCGCCGGCCGGCACCGGAATCAGCCTCAGAACTCGGTGACCACAGCCACCCCGGTTTTCGTGAAGCTGTCCATGGCCACCAGTTCCGTCAGCGCATCTTCCAGGGTGATGGTCCGATCGATGAGTTTCTCCGGGGCCAGCTTCCCGGTCTTGATCATGGCCAGCAAGGCGGGATAACGGAAAGCCTGCATGCCGTGGCTGCCAAGCAACTCCAGTTCGCGGGCGACCACCTGGTCCATGGGCACCACGGGAAAACGCTGCTCCCCCGCCAGCAATCCCACCTGCACGTGCTTGCCGCGTTTCCGCAGATTGGCCACCGAGTTGAAGCAGGTTTCCGGGCTGCCGAGGGCGCCGATGGACACGTGGGCGCCGCCTCCGGTGCAGCGCCGCACCGCTTCCACCACGGACTCGACCTCCCGGGCATCGACCGTGGCCACGGCGCCGACGGACCGGGCCAGCTCGAGCTTGTCGGCCGCGATATCGATAGCCACCACGTTGGCGCCCAGGGCGGTGGCGATCATGATGGCCGAGAGCCCGACACCCCCGCAGCCGTGCACCGCCACCCACTGCCCCGCCGAGACCCTTCCCTGATCCACCACGGCCCGGAACGAGGTCACGAACCGGCAACCCAGGCTGGCGGCCGCCACGAAATCGAGTTCAGCCGGCAGTTGCACCAGGTTGATGTCCGCGTAATGGATGCCCACGTACTCGGCGAAGGAACCCCAGTGGGTGAAACCCGGCTGGAACTGGGCATCGCACACCTGATGATTCCCGGAAAGACACTGCGGACAGCTGCCACACCCCCCCACGAACGGCACGGTCACCCGATCGCCCACTCGCCAGCGAGTCACGTCCTTGCCCACCGCCTCCACCACGCCGGCCAGCTCGTGGCCGGGTACGTGGGGCAGGGTGATGTCGGGATCGTGCCCCATCCAGCCGTGCCAGTCACTCAGACAGAGACCGGTGGCATGCACCTGCAGCACCACGCCGTCCGGCGCCGGCTCCGGATCTGGGACGTTCCGGATGCTCAGCGGTTGCCGGAACTCCGAGTAGATGGCGGCTCTCATGAATCTTCCTCTTCGCTATTTCCGGTGAGCCCGGATTCATCTCCACACAGTCTCCTGAGTTCATCCAGAAGGCCTTCACCACTCTTCATCAGATTCTGGCCGGAGCTGATTATTTCTCCCTGCGTTTCCATGTACTCCCGGTAATGGCCTTTGAGATTGGGCGTGTCACCCTGATAATAAGTAGCCACACCGCTGTCTTCTGTCGGCAGGATGTGGGAGCAGGCGAAAGCATACAGCGCATCGTTCTTCTCCAGGAGCACCTGCAGGGCGTGGTAGAATTCGGAAAGCCTATGGAGAATCGGAATATCGAGGGTCTCGGCGGCGCCCGACATGAGCGAGGCATCCCAGATAGCGGTGGACGGCCGGTGTACACCGCCGCGCTCCAGGAACAGAGGCGCTGGCCGCTCTCCCCGTCGATACTCCGCCAGCCAGGCATCGAAAGCCGCACGCATCATGGGGAGACCTTGCCGACCACCCACCACGATTTCTGCCAGCTCTCGCGCCAGGGCGCAATGGATCTGTCGCGTACGAGCTTCCACGCGCTTGTTCACCTGAAACTCGTTGAGCAGAAATGCCCCGTAAACCCCCCCGAAAACCACCAGCAGTTCCACGAAAACCCAGCCGTAGACGTGATGGCGACGCGCGGATCTGGGTGTAGTGGGCGTGGTTTCCTGTTCACTCATGGATTGCTCCTGAATCGGGTGGCGTTGAGTTAAGCAAAAGAATACGGTTGATCTTCCGGTCACGGACTGGCTCGCCGCAGGTGGGATTGTGTCCCACGGTCGCCGCGCTGTCAACCGAGTGGACCGGCATCGCCGGCAGGATGTGTTGCCAGCGCCGATTGATTGAATTATTGATCAGCATTCGCTGTGCAGCAGGATCCAGGCCGACACCTCGGCCACCACGTCGTCAGCCATGACATGGTCGATCTCGTGGTGCAGGAGTTGAGACAGGGTATAGTCGGTATCGATGGTCAACTCGTCGCCGTTCGGACCAAACAGACAACAGTGACATGCTCCGCCTGCAGGCGCCCCACCACGAGCATCCGGATTGGTTCACCGAGCTGCAGGATTCTTTTCACCGGCAAGCTGCACATCCTTCAACTGCAGGTGCTCGGCCACTTGGAGCGCTATCAATCTGGCGAGAATCATGACGAAACTCTGGATTTTGGTCATTTTCGCCCGCCTTTTTAACGTCGTGTCCGCCTCCGAATGGCATTGCAGCCTCTACGTTATCCGCCCCTTCGCGCCGGTTCCATGAGGAATCATGTCCATATAATCGGGATATCGAGGAAAACAGTAATGGTGAAATTGTTTTATTTCTTTGCAGACAATTCGTTGAAATTCAACGCCAGTCGTGCTAGAATATACGGACGCAGCAGAAGGACAGAGCGACCTGACAACTGGGAAACATGCGGCTATCTGGCAATTGCTATGCGACCGCAACCATTCCTGGATTTTTGGGTCGGCGTTTCAAAACGTGCAGGCATTTTTTGTCCCATGCACCGACCCAGCGGATCAATGCCTTCTCTGTTGCAACGCTGCCCGGTGGAGAGAGAACCCAGGTCGTCCAGTGGGGGGACTTCTCCGAGATATTCCACCGGTATCTTGGTTGCGTCCGACCATGTGGTCAATCACGGGGTCTGACAAGAATTCAAGTGGTGTCGCCTGAACACCGCAAGGGTCTCAAACTCGAAAGAGGAGTCCGTCATGAAGAGACTGTTAATTGCCCTAGCCATCGTCTGTCTGGCCAGCACGTCCTTTGCCCAAGTCGATCCTGATCCTGACGGAGTCGGCATGTACTTCGACTTGGATGGTATGGTGTACTGCAATACCTTCACGGGTGGCCCGGCGAGTGTCTACCTTCTCCTCACAAACCAGTCCGTCGATACTGGCGTGGGCGGCTTCGAGGCTCACGTGGATTACACCGTTCCTGCCGGGAACTTCGAGCAGGGCTGGACTCTGCCTCCTTCCGCCATCAACGTCTCCACTGCACCGGACTTCGTGGTCGGTTTCGGTGTGGCGCTGCCCCACTCCAACGCCATCGTCCTGGCCACCTACGGCGTGCTGGTGTTTGGTGTGGAGTGCATGACCTTCAACGTGCGCGCCTCTGATTCCGGCAACTTGCTCTATGCTGATGGTGTCGATCCCGGCCTGCTCATTCCGATGCAGGTTTCGTCCAACGGCTCGCCTTACGGCGCCGGCCTGAACTGCGCGGACTGCCTGGAAGTGGTCCTGGACAGTGACCAGCAGACTTGGGGTCAGATGAAGAGTTTGTACCGGTAATCGCTCCGGTCGCATGCTTCTCTAGTCAGTCAGGAAGCCGCCCTTCACGGGCGGCTTCCTTTTTTCTCGTGAATCTTCGTCTTGGTCCATCGGAGCTACTCTGATCCGCTCTCTCCTCGGATCAGCGTGTCCGGTTGGGATAGCTGACTCAAACGCCACAGAGAAAGTTCGTACTCGCTCAGAGGATCCACGTCGAAAACGTTTGCCCGGGTCTCGTACGTCGTTCGACACAATTCGAACCACCGTTCCGCCCGCCTGACCTGGCCAGCGAGCCGACAGACTTCTCCGGCGTAGTAGAAAGCCTCACATTGCTGGAACGCCGCGCTGGAATCGGCCGCGGCGACAAGCTGTTCAGGCGTCAACTCACCCGCCAGACAGGCCAGGATATTGGCCAGCCAGGGATTATCCCGGACCCGGGCTCGACTGTCTCGGATTTCGGCTGCAGCCGCTTGCGAACGCCCCAGGTCGTGCAGAACAAGCGCCAAGCGAGCGTTGGCGTAAGTGGGATAGGTGAGATACCGGTACGCCGTGCGATAATCGTCCGCGGCCTCCTCCAGCCGTCCCAGAATGAAGCGGGGAGTTCCCCGGTGGTAGTGCAGCCAGGCCGTCGCCGGACGTTCACTGCCCAGCGCCTGAATGGCGCGAGTGAAATCCGCCTCGGCGCCCGCATACTGTCTCAGTCTTCGTTTGGCTCGAGCGCGCAGCGGATAGTTGATATACCGAGTGGGCTCGAACGCCACGAGCCGATCGTATTCCGAGATCGCTTCGGCATATCGACCGCTTTTCACCAGCAATCGCGCCCGACTGCTCCGCCAGATCTGTTCCTGATCCGTCGAGGCGAGCAGTCGAGAATTCGCCTCCAGCGCCAGCTCCAGATCACCGGTGATTTCACCCAACCGGCTCACCGCCTCGAGGGCGAGTCGGTGATCGGCCTGGTGGCGAATCGCCTCCTTGACCCGCCTCAACGCGCTGTCCGGATCCAGCGTGGTGAAGGACCGCAAGTACCAGTACTCGGCGGATTCACCGGCCGTCACCGCCGGTGGGGCCACCGCAACGGTCAGGCCCTTGTCGATACCCGACTGGGTGTCACTGCTCACCGTGAGATCGGTCAACATCTCCTGATACAACCACTGCGTTGGATCGGCCGCCAGCTCGGAGCGCAACAGGTCGAGGGCCAGTTGGGGTGCTCCCTGCTGAGTCAGGGCCTGAACCCGCACGAGCACCGCTTCCGGCAACCCGGGATAGCTGCCGGGCGCGGCCAGAGCCTGGGCCTGGGCATTACGATCGTCAACCTGATCGAACAGCAAACAGTGCAGATCCAGGGTCTTCTGGCGAGCTTTCGCCAGGTCAAAAGGAGGACGCGACAGGGACCACAGACCGTACAGCGCCAGCAGCAGAGCCACGGCCCCCAGCACCAGCCCGAGCCGGTGCCGGGCCACCTTCTTGCGCAACAAATACGCGACACTGGGTGGACGAGCCCGGATCGGCTCACCGGCTTGATATCGCCCGATATCCGCCACGAATTCGAAAACGCTCTGAAAACGTCGCGCCGGATCCTTGGCCAGCGCCTTCAGCACGATGGTCTCCAGATCCCCTCGCAGGCTGTTATCGAGATCGCTCGGTCGTTGTGGTGTCAAGCCGCCGATGGCCTGCACGCTATCGGGGGTGAGTTTGCTCACATCATACGGCGGCTTGCCGGTGAGTAGTTCGTACAGGACGACCCCGAGAGAATAGACATCGGATCGCGCATCGATCTGGGCGTGCTGGCCCCGGGCCTGTTCGGGGCTCATGTACTGGGGCGTACCCTCCACCCGGCCATCCACCGTGGCGGTGTAACTGAAACCGGCGGCACCGCCGGTCATACGCGCCAGGCCGAAGTCCAGGATCTTCGGCTCACCCGCGGTGTCGATGAGGATGTTGGACGGCTTCAGATCCCGATGGACCACGCCGTGCTCGTGGGCATACTGAACCGCCTCACCGATCTTGCGAAACAGCGTCAACCGCTCCTCGCGGGACGGAGTCCCCCTGGCGATGAACTCATTCAGGGGAACCCCCGCCACCAGTTCCATGACGAAGTAGTGCTGGCCGTCCTCGGTCCGACCGGCTTCGTGGATCGTGGCGATGGTGGGGTGCTGCAAGTTGGCCAGGGTCTGGATCTCGCGCAGGAAGTCCTTGATGTGTTTCTTGCCGGCAAAGCGGCCGCCCTTGAGCATCTTCAAGGCCACCAGCCGTCGCGGTGACGGCTGCTCAGCCTCGTAGACGAGTGCCTGTCCCCCCTCGCCGATGAGCCGCTTGATGGCGTACGGCCCGATCTTCTCGGGCAGGGGAACCATCACGGCCGGATCGACGGCGAGCAGACCGATCTCCTGACGGATCTGATCAGCCTTGGCCCGACAGGAAGGGCAGCCGGCCAGATGCTCCTCCAGCTCCGGCGCCTGACGATCGATCCAGCTCCAGAGCTTTTCTCCGCGGATTTCGCAGCCCACCTGTTTGTCCCCCTTGGGCTGTCGACGACAATCGTATCTGAAACTGGATAGTACCGCATGGGAGTCGATCGGCTCAACACCACGTTGGATCGGCCCGAGCTGCAGAAAAATTCCCGTCGAATCGCGACCGGCGACGTTATACTCAGTGAACGCGAACCCGGAGGCGACTGACCATGACCGAACCCGAGCAGGAAAAACAACCCGCCAGCGACCTGACCCCCACTCTGGTGTGCCGTTTACGCGCGGGACACACCCTGGCCGGCGGCCTGCTCGACGAGTTGTATCGCAAGGCCCTGATCCGATTCAGTCTCGGCTACCTGCACAGCTTCGAGGAAGCGGAGGACGTGGTGCAGGAGGTCTTCTTCCGGGTGCTGCGCAGTGACAACATTCCCGACAACTTTCGGGCCTGGATCTATAAAATCTGCCGTAACCGGTGCCTCGATTTCCTGCGCGCCCGCGGGCGCAAACGCGACGACCAGCCACTCCCCTCGGAACCACAGATCGCCGCCCAGCTCACCGGCAATCTGACCCGTCTGGTGCGGGGCGAACAACGCTCCCGGTTATGGCGTCTCCTGGCCACGCTCTCGGATAACCAGCGGGAAGTACTGTTGCTTCGCTACACCGAATCGTTGACCCGCGCCGAGATCGCCGACGTGCTGGATATTCCCGAATCGGTGGTCAAGTCGCGGCTCTACGAGGGATTGGAGCGTTTGCGACAGCACACGTCCCTGGTGGATGGCGGCTGACCCCCCGCGGTTTTCTTCACCAATTCGCCCTGGTTTCCACCCGGTCGGTTTTTTCTTCCCGTCATTCTCGACCAAGCGGAGTCCACCCAGATGGAGGCCATATTCCCCACTATCCATCACGAGGAGGCAACGTCATGAAAACGAATCGAGGATTGATCGGGGTGGTGATGTTACTCGCTGCCGCAGCCTGTTTCCCCGCCAGTCTGACCGCGCAGTTATCGTTCACGGAGGACTTCTCCACCCTGGATTATTGCGATCCGGGGCAGACCACGGCCTGGTGGGACACGGATAATTCCATGCTCCGGTTACCCGGTTACACTTCCACAAGTATCGGTCAACTCTCCTGGGCAGACCCGGCTCAAGGTATCGCTATAGACGGCGATTTGGCCTTCATATCGAGCCAGACCTGGTTTTACATCCTCGACATCAGCAATCCGGCGCTGCCCACCATGCTCGGGGACTGCAACACCTACAACAACACCATCTCCCATAACTGGGGCGTCACGGTGTCCGGCAACTACGCCTTCGTCTGTACCGAAGACGAGGTGGAAATCATCGACATCAGTGATCCGACAGCTCCGGTCAATATGGGGTCCTTCGATCCCGACGGCATGGTTTTCGAGATCATCGTGGATGGTGATCTTGCCTACACCGCCAGCACCAGTCCACCCGCCTCCGGATATCTGACCGTCTGGGATATCACGAATCCGCTCAGTCCGAGTAAGCGGGGGCAGGTCTCGATGGGCAATAGTGCCTACGGGCTCGACGTGCAGGGGAATCTCGCCTGTGTGGCGGTTTGGAGCGGCATGAAAACGGTCAACGTGAGCGATCCCGACAACCCCGTGGTGCGAGACACCAGCGCCGGCATGTACAACTATAATGTGTACGACGTTGCAATGGCAGGTGACCTGGCCTACGTGGCCTGTGGCGACGAGGGGATGCGCGTGGTCGACATCTCCGATCCCGACGTCATTTCCGTGGTCGGGTCCTACGATCCACCCAACACGACTCCACGCCATGCCTTGAAGGTCGCCCTGTCTGGCGACTACGCCTACCTCGCGTTCCAGGAGACCGGACTGCACGTCGTCGACATCACCGATCCCACGTCGCCGGAGCAGGTGGGAACCTACGATACACCCGGCGAGGCGCTGGATGTAGCGGTGGCGGGACAGCACGCCTTCGTGGCGGATGGGAACAATGGTCTGCGGGTGGTGCAGATCGCTGACGTGGTCAGCTCGACCATGCTCAATACCATCGCTTTCTCGGATCGGGTCCTCGATATCGCCCAGGCGGGGGACGTGGTCTATCTCGCGGTTGATGAAGTGGGGCTGGTCTCGATGGATATCAGCGATCCGGCGAATCCTAGCTTGTTGGACACCTACAACACCTCCCAGAACGCCGAGGGGATCGCGCTGGCCGGAGATGTGCTTTACCTGGCGGACCGGATCGGCGGCTTGAAATCCTTCGATATCAGCGATCCGAACAATCTTTTATGGCTGGACACGATCGACAATAGCACTGGAGCATGTTCGGGACTGGCCGTGGCGGGAGATCATCTCTTCTTGTGCCGCGGTTACTATAATCTCCGAACCTACGACATATCCGATCCCGCCAACATCGTCGACAGCACCATTACCAACGTCGGATCTGATGCCCGGAAGATTGCCCTGGCGGGGAATCATGCTTTCGTGGCCGGCGGCGCTAACGGATTCATTGTGGTCAACATCGAGGATCCATACGCTCCCGTCGTGGTGGATACGGTTCCCACGGGGGATTTCACTCGCTATGTGGCCGTTGCCGGTGATATCGCTTACTGCGCTGACGGTAGTAACGGATTGGTGGTCTACGACATCACCAATCCAGCATCACCGAGCCAGGTAGGCAGTGACACCACACCGTCAAACGCACGTCATGTCGCCATCTCTGGCGACCGAGCTTTCGTGGCATCACTCGCGGACGGTGTGTTCGTATATGACATCTCCACACCGAGCAATCCAATACTGCTGGAGACCCTGCTCACTTCTCCAGCCCATTGGACCACTATCATTGGCGATTACGCATATGTCGGCACCAACAGTGGGCTGGAGATCTATTGGATCGCACAGGGGCGGTTCGAAGTCTCCAGCAACATCGGGGTTTCGCTATCCGTGGAATCGTCACCATTCCCCATCAGTACCGTGCGACTGATGACGATCGAGACCGGTTCCACCATGTGGGAACTCAGCTCCGATGATGGCGTCACCTGGACCGAGGTTGTCGCGGACGGTAGCTGGTCTGACCTCACCAACCCAGGCACCAGCTTGCTATGGCGGGCATCACTCGATTATACCGGTGGTGGCTCGTACCCATATTGCTCTGAACTGACCATCGAATGGGAAGACGCCTCACCCCATATCACGGACATCAGCGACATTCCCAATGACCAGGGCCGTCAGATCAGCCTCGTCTGGGACGCCGTGGAGTACGATGTCCTTGGGAGTCCCATCCCGATCAATGCTTACGCCATATACCGCCGCATCGATACCGGTCTGCAATCGGCACCGGGATTCACCCCCGATCCGGCACTCGATCGGCTGGCCAGTGGCAGCCAGGCCCTGGCGACCGGCGGCGACGTCGGTCCCGGCGAACTGCCGGTCAACTACCCCCCTGGCGACTGGCACTTCCTGACCACGGTGCCGGCCTGCTGCGAACAGAGCTACGCCACGGTGGTCCCCACCCTGGCCGACTCCACCGTCAACGACGGGATATACTACTCGGTGTTCTTCGTGCGGGCGCTCTCGGCCACCCCGGGCCTGCACTTCGACGCCGCCCCGGACAGCGGTTACTCGGTGGACAACCTCGCTCCCGCGGCGCCAGGTACCTTCAACGTGGCGTACAGCGG
>JBDRBC010000399.1:0-5516 GCA_043823125.1 bacterium
GAGCTTGACCACCACGCTGTGCGGCGAATCAATGCAGTAAACCGGTCGACGCGGGACGGTCAGTAGCCCGGCACCCGGCCACGGCGCGCAGACCACGAAACCGGCGGCAAAACCGGCCCGCGCAGCAACGGCCAGGACCCGGGCATCCACCCGGCCGTACGGATACGAAACCAGATTGATAGCCTGGCCGAGCCGGTCAGCCAGGCTAAGCCGCGCGGTGTGCAACTCCCGGTGGAGGTCGTGGTCCGACAGTCTAGTCAGGTCGCGATGACGGTCGCCGTGCAGCCCGACTTCCCAGCCCGCGGCGATCAGCTCGCGGAGCTGACGGCCGTCCAAATGTTGAACCCGGCGGGTCGGTAACGGCCACTCCCACAGATTGGGGCGACCGACGAACGCCG
Source organism: bacterium (assembly GCA_043823125.1). GTDB lineage: Bacteria > Krumholzibacteriota > Krumholzibacteriia > LZORAL124-64-63 > LZORAL124-64-63 > JBDRBC01. The sequence goes on from JBDRBC010000399.1 coordinate 399, forward strand.
CCGGCACAAAAACCACGCCTGGCAAACGGCGCTCCAGAAAAAGGGACCGGTGGTGATACAGGTCATCGGTTCCGTCGTCGAAGGTGAGCAGGAAGCGAGGTGTCTGTAGATCAGCGGTCGCGGTCGGGTCAGCCATGGTGGCCAACCACTCGCTGCCCCGGACCGCCTGGAATCCGGCGCCGAGTACGGCATCGAGCTGGGCTGCCAGCACACCGGGACGGACCCAGGTCCCCCCCAGCAACGGTGACTCACTGATACGGTGATAAACGAGGACCGGTATCTGACCGTGGTCCTGGTAACCTGGTTGTCGCCGTTCTCCTCGGCCGGAAAGGTGTTCCGCCCGGTTCACCTGTCCATCCGTTGCCACCACTGCTCCTCGCAATTCCGGATCTTGGCCGGTGTCACCGCGACGGATCGTTGATAGACGACCACCCCTTGATCACGTGTCCATCTGGTATTGGGAACGAAGCACTCGACATACCCTGCCGGTGGGAACCGGTTATGGGCCATCTCGCGCCGCTCCGCCCCGCGATCGCTTTCCTTGTTCCTGGCGATGACATAGTCGTTGAGACCGAAAAGATCGATGATGGCCACATTGGGCAACACCCAACCCGGCACCCCGACGGACGGAATGGACATGATGGGATAGTGATCGTGCCAGGTGATCCGGGCGCCGTCTTCTCGAGTCGGGTAGTTCCGGATCTGGGTCAGATGAAAAACCTTGTGTTCCTGATGCCGGGCGCAGACCAAACGTTCGATGAGCGAGGCCTGGGTCCGATCGAACAATCCCACGTACCACCGCAGTGGCGGCGGGAACCTGTGGGCAATGGGACGGATCATCACCCAGGTCTCCTGACGACCCGTCAGCTCGTGGGTCTCCGCCCAGTGGGCCCACGGCAACGGATAGGAGAGACCTATGAACAGGCTGAGGGCCAGCAGTGCCCCGCGTCCCTCGACGAACAGCCGAGATGCCAACCAGGCCGCCGAAAGAAACAGCAACAGGATAAGATGGCTGTACACCCGGTATTCGAAGTGATCGCCCCCCACCACGAAGGTGTAGTACCCGAAGTGTGCCAGCAACACGGCCAATGCCACGACCGTCCGTACAGGGATTGTCGTTTGGCACTGGTCCGCTGGAGAGCTTCCGCCAGCCCGGGCCGTCTCGTCCCGACCGGTTCGCCGCCGTCGTCGCACCAGCCAGACCACCAGCAACAGCAACCAGAACCAGAGGGAGTACTCCAGGAAAAACGACAGCAGATAGCGGACACCACTTTCGGGCCAGAACCCCGACTTGGCGTGATAGGTATTGGGCAGCCAGGCCGTGTAGTAGAGCTTGCGCCAGACGAGATGACCCGGGATCACCAGCAACGGCGTCGCGAGCCACAGGGAGCGCAACGGCCACTGCCGGCGCCACCAACCGTACAGAAGCACCAGCAGAGTGCCCCCCACGAAGAGCAGTCCATCCGGACGCGTGAGGTAGACCAGAGCCGCCACACTGACTGTGCCCAGAATCCAGCGTCGGCGACGGGCATCCAGGCAGATCATCTGGCAGAGCCAGACGGTGACCAGAAAGTTGAACAACGCCGTTTCCAGGCCGGAACTGGTCCAGGCCAGAAAGGTCCGATTGGTCACCGTGCCCAGCAGCACGAGTCCCACCAGCAGATACCGGAAGCTCTCGGTGGCAGCGGGGAGCCGCATTCTCAATCCCCACCAGCAGCCCACCACCAGACTGCCGTACGCGAACCCCAGACTCACCGTGTTGGCCGCCGCGGGCGGCGGCACCTGGAACAGACGCCAGATACCATCGAGCAAGACGACCCAGGCAAAACTCGTGTACCCTTCCACAGGACGAAACGGGGGCGGATTCCAGGTGTAGCCGTACCCGAGAACGCTGTTGCTGATGTAACGGAAAGCGATATAGGCGTCGTCGGTGAGGAACCAGAACAGCTTCCAGCCGAGATAGGTCAGCAGCGCCACACCCAGCAGACCGAGCCCGAGGGCCAGACGCCCGCCAAGCCGTGACGGGAGCGGCGGCAGACCCCAACCGCGGGTGGGCCGATCGAGTGGTCCCGGCAGTGGGTCCGCGGGGCCGAAGTGAAAACGGAACAACGCCACGTCACCGTCCTCCCCGACGAAGCGGGCCGACTTCCGGCTGGACTACGGTCCGTGAATGGCGACAAAGACCTGCTCGGGAACATAGTATTCCCGGGCGCACCGCACGATATCGTTCTGATCGACGGCATCGATTTCGTCCACCAGCTCGGCCACCGGAATGAACCGTCCGAAATACAGCTCGTTCTTGGCGACCCGGAACATCTGATTGGTCACGCCCTCCAGGGAAAATATGAGCTGCGATTTGATCTGGGCACAGTTGTTGGCCAGTTCTTCGCTGCTGACGCCGTCCCTCGTCACCCGCTCGTACTCGGCGAGCACCACCTGCTCCAGTCGAGCGGTCTTGGCCGGCGAACAGGAGCCGGCACAGCTCACCAGGCCGATATCCCGTCCCATGTCGTTGTACGTGTAAATGGTGTACGCCAGGCCTTCACGTTCACGCACCGCCTGGAAGATCCGGCTGGACATGCCGCCGCCGAGCAGATTGGAGAGGATGTACAGGGGGATCCGATCGGGATGCCGGTAGGAAACGGCCAGGTTCCCCATCTCGAAGTAACTCTGCACGATGGCGCCCGGCAGCTCCAGGCGGGATGATGTCTCCGTCTCCGCCGCTGCCTCCACCCCCGTCGCCGCCGTGGGGGTATCCGTCACCACCGCCGCATCTGTCGGACTGTCCGGCGCGCCGGGAAGGTCGAAGTGCCTGAGCACGATATCCCGGGTGGCGGACGTCACATGACCGGCCAGGCCGATGACCACATTGGGCCCGACGAAGAAACGCCGATGCTCGCGCCGCAGGATCTCGGCGTCGAAACCGTGCACCGAATCCTGACTGCCCAGGATCGGCCGACCGCGCGGATGCGCCCCGTAGATCCGGGCCGCGAAGGCATCGTGGAGGTGATCTTCGGGGGTATCACGCGCTTCCTGAATCTCCTCGCACACCACGTCCTGTTCCAGGGTGATGAGTTCATCGTCCAGGGCGGGACGTAATAGCATGTCCGCCAGCGCCGCCAGCGCCGGCTCCAGGTACTCCGGCAACACCTTGACGGTGAACGCCACGTGTTCCTTGGTGGTGAACGCGTCCAGGGCGACGCCGAGACTGTCGAAGGTCCGGGCCAGCTCGAAGGCCGAGTGGGTCTCGGAACCCTTGAACACGATATGTTCCAGAAAGTGGGAGATGCCGCCGAGATGGGACGGCTCGTCCTGAGTGCCGCTGCGGAGCCAGAAACCGAGGGCCACCGAATGGGCATTGGCCATGGGTTGAGTCAACAACACCGCCCCGCTGTCGAGAATCTCTCGGCGGGGCGGTGTTTCGTTTCGATACGGATCCAGATTCATGGTGTCAGACCGGATCAGTCACGACGAGGCCGACGGGGGCCGCGATCACGTCCGCCCGGACGGCCCTGGCCGCCACCGCGACTGCTGCTGGCCGACTCGTCATAGGTCACGCCCTCGGGAACCGGCAACAGCGCCCTGCGGCTGAGCCGGACCTTGCCGCTACGACCATCGATCTCCACCAGCTTGACATCGATCTCATCGCCCACCGACATGATGTCCTCGACATTGCCGACCCGGAAGTGCTCCATCTCGGAGATGTGCAACAGTCCGTCCTTGCCGGGCAGGTATTCCACGAAGGCACCGAAGTCGACGATGGTCTTGACCTTGCCGTGGTAGACCTTGCCCACCTCGGGTTCGGCCATGATCCCTTCGATCAGACCGAGCGCCATTTCGCCACTGGCCTGATCCATCGAGGAGACGAAGACGTTCCCCTCGTCGTCCACTTCCACCGTGGCGCCACTCTTCTCCTGGATCATCTTGATGATCTTGCCACCCGGACCGATGAGTTCGCCGATCCGTTTGACCGGAATCTGGACGGTGAGGATCTTCGGTGCGTAACGCGACAGATGCTCCCGCGGCGCCGGCAGCGCTTTTTCCATCTCACCCAGGATGTGTTCCCGAGCCGCTTTGGCATCGGTCAGGGCCTGGGTCATGATCTCACGACTGATACCGGCGATCTTGGTGTCGAGCTGGAAGGCCGTGATGCCGTCCCGGGTGCCGGTGACCTTGAAATCCATGTCGCCCAGGTGATCCTCGACGCCGAGAATATCGGTCAGGATGGCGACACGCTCCTCTTCCTTCACCAGACCCATGGCGACACCGGCCACGGTTTTCTTGATGGGCACGCCCGCATCCATCAACGACAGGATACCGGAACAGACCGAGGCCATGGAGCTGGAGCCGTTGGACTCGAGAATGTCCGACACGATGCGGATGGTGTACGGGAAATCGTCCAGGGTAGGCAGAACCGGTGCGATGGCCCGCTCGGCCAGCTTGCCGTGACCGATCTCCCGCCGGCCGGTGCCGGCATACCGCCCGCACTCACCCACCGAAAACGGCGGGAAGTTGTAATGGAGGTAATACTTGCCCCAGGTATTCTCCTGCCCCAGCGGTTCGAGCCGCTGCTCATCCATCTTGGTACCGAGGGTGGTGGTGCCCAGCGATTGGGTCTCGCCCCGGGTGAACAGTGCGGAGCCGTGGGCGCGAGGCAGCACCGTGGTGTCGATGATAATGGGTCGAACCGTTGTCAGATCCCGGCCATCCGCCCGGACCTTCTCCTCGAGGATCATCTCGCGCAGGTACCTCTTCTCCAGCTTGCCTAGAGCTTCTTTGGCTTCCTTGCGGGGTTCGCCGTCCTTGTCGGTGAACTGCTCGCCAACCTTGACCTTCAAGGCGGCCATGGCGTCCTGACGGGCCATCTTCTCGGCCACGCGAATGGCCTGGGACAGCTCGTCCTTGACGAAACTCTCGACTTCGGCCAGCAGCGTCTCGTCTTCTGCCGGCGGTTCGATCACGCGCTTGGGCTTGGTGCCCGCCTTCTCCACGAGCTCCCGCTGCAAGCCGTTCAGCTTGCGGATCCAGCCGTGGGCGAAATCGATGGCGTCCAGCAGCCGCTCCTCGCTGATCTCGTTGCACTCGCCCTCTATCATGCACACGATGTCGTCCGTGCCG
>JBDRBC010000400.1:0-2042 GCA_043823125.1 bacterium
GCACGCGCACTTCGACCGTCCCGCCGGGGCCGACGAACTTGTCGGCACAGCTCGTCAACAGGAAGCCTGCCAGCAACGACGCCAGCAGCGCAGTGTCGCGTAAAATCGTGGTTCCACCACGCATCATCAGTCTCCCCTACAGATGGCCCGATACGGAGAGTGAGATCTGGTATCCGCTCAGATCGATGTTCCCGTCGTCCGTGCTGCCGGTGAAGAACTTCAAACCACCATTCAGGTTCAGCTGCTTGTTCAGTGGATTGCCGGCCAGAAAACCGAAACCCAGCACCGTCGAGCCGCCGAAGCCGAACTCGTTGCCGGTGATCTGGCGGATTTCAGCCTGGGGGCCGAAGTACAATCCGTCAGGCTTGATCCAGGACACGGAACCGGCCAGGGCCAGCTCGTTGCCGTAGACCTTCAGACGACTGGCCAAGGATTCGCTGTCGTCGAACAATGAGTTGCGTCCGCGCACGAGGTAGCGGATATCCACGGTGTGCTGCCGTCCATCGCGCTCCAGGCTGGCGCCCGCGTGCAGGCCGAGCTGGACGCCCTGGCTGTAGACCTTTCGGCCCTCGAGCTGGTCGTCGGTGTGGGTGGTGAAGGTGATGTCGCCACGCCAGACCAGGTCCCGTCGGTTGCCCTCGATGCCCGCCGTCAATACCAGCGAGTCGCCGGGATCGTAATCGCCCTCGCCCTCGTAGGCCTCGTAGCCGCCTACATGGTTCAGGGTCATCGAGACGCCAACGCGACGGTCACCCCAAGTGGTGGCCGTGCCGGCCATCAGGTTCAATCCCAGACCCTCTCCCAGACGACGCGAGGGAAACTGGAGGAAATTCTGGGTCAGCAGATTCATGACCAGCCAGTCACTGTCCAGTCCGAGCCCCGTCTTGCCTGTGGGCAGGTTCAAGCCCGCACTCAGCAGATAACGGTCGCGACTGTAGCTCCGACTGACCTGGAGGCGCAGGTCCGTCATGCCGTTCAGCTCGTAATCGCCCGTGATCTCGCCGAGTGTGTTGCGGGCGCGTGCCACGTAGAAGCGAGCCTCGGTGTCCTCTCTCAGAGGCACGAAGCCGCTGACCGGCATCAGCCACTGGTCGAGAGTAGCCTCGACACCGAAACCCTCGAGTTTCCAGTGCGTGTAGATGACCCCGGTGTTGCCCGAGGCGGGTTGCCCGTAGAGGATCTGCGCCGAGGCGGCAGGCGCTAGCAGCGTCATGGCCGTGATCAGGAGTGTTGCCAGAAACAGCGTGCGCATCTCAGGACCCCCCATCCAGGTTGCCGTGGATCAGGACCTCCACTTGCCCGAGATCTCCCGTGCGTGGCGGCGCGTCCACCGGCAGGCCAAGCAGGTCGACCTCCCCGACCAGCGGCACAAAAGCCTGGATGCGTAGGAGGGAGATCTGGATGTCGGCCAGTCCTTCGCCGAGCAGTTCAGCGTCAGCCACCTCGCCAACTGCGGCCGCGAACCGGTTGGCGTCGGCGCCACCACCGGTGAATCCGGCGGCGATGCGGCTCGACAGGCTCTGGCTCGCCCGCGCCGCCTGGCTGAAACCGTGATCGGCGCCTGCAGCTCGACGGAACTCGGCCTCGGCCTCACCGAACCGACCCTCGGCTCGCAGGCCCAGACCACGGCAGTAAGCCATGAAGGCCAGGTAAGATTCGGTCGGGATCTCCTCGATGGCAGTGCGCTCTTCGGCAGTCAGCGTGATTCCCAGCTCGTCGACGACATGGAAGACGAAATCCTTCTGTACTCGAAAGAACTCCACCACGTCCCCGTCGATCTGCTCCGGGAATCCCGTCGAGTAATCGACGGCGTCGACTACCGCCCCGTTCAGGCGGATCCGATCGTCGCCCAGAGCCAGAAGACTTCCCGTGACGATGCGCCGCCCACCGACCAGCCGACCGATCCGCGGCGCCGTGGCCGGATCGATCAGGTCGCTGTCGGCGAGCTCCAGTTCGCGCCGCACCGCGTCGATCTTCAGCCGGTCAACCACCTGCAGGGAACTGATCTTGGACAGGTCCTGGGCCGTGAAGTCGGCCAGGCC
>JBDRBC010000401.1:0-3952 GCA_043823125.1 bacterium
GGCAGACCCCGACCAGCCCGACCAGCCTGATGATCCTGACCTCGCTGACCCTGGCGGCGTTGCTGCTCACCGGCTGCGGCGGTGGGAAAATCGACGCCGAGGACCGCGACAAGGGCCAGGGCAAGTTGCTGGCCGTGGCCACCACCGGCCAGGTGGGCGATCTGGTCAAGAACGTGGGCGGCGACCGGGTCGAGGTGATGACGCTCATGGGCCCCGGCATCGATCCCCACCTGTACAAGGCCAGCGCCGGCGACGTGGAGAAGTTGCGCATTGCCGAGGTGATCTTCCTCAACGGCCTGCATCTGGAAGCCAAGATGGGCGAGGTCATCGAAAAGATCGGCGCCCGCCGGCCGGTCATAGCCGTGGCCGAGGTGCTGCCCAAGGATGAGCTGATCCAGTCCGGCGAGTACGAGGGGCTCAACGACCCCCACGTCTGGTTCGACGTGCGTTTGTGGTCACTCTCCGTGGAGAAGGTGGCGGCGGTGCTGGCCGAACTCGATCCTGATTTTGCCGCCGAGTACAGTCGACGTGCCGGGGATTATCTGGCCGAGCTGACCGAGCTGCACGCCTACGCCCAGAAACAGTTCGCCACCATTCCCGCCGACCAGCGGGTCCTCATCACCGCTCACGACGCCTTCAAATACCTGGGCCGCGCCTACGGTCTGGAGGTGCGCGGACTGCAGGGGATCAGCACCGCCACCGAAGCCGGTACCGGCGACGTGCAGGACCTGGCGGCATTCATCGCCGAGCGCAAGATCCCGGCGCTGTTCGTGGAATCGTCGGTTTCTCCCCGCGCCATCGAGGCGGTGCGGCAGGCGGTGCGATCACGGGGGTTCGAGGTCATCGTCGGGGGCGAGATCTACAGCGACGCCCTGGGCGACGCCGACGGGCCGGCAGGCACCTATGTGGGCATGGTGCGCCACAACGTGGACACCATCACCGCCGCCCTACGCGGAGAGGGATCGCATGAGTAACCGCGAGGAAGCCGCCGTCCAGGGAACCGCCGTCGAGGTCACCGATCTCACCGTCGCCTACCAGGAACGACCGGTCCTGTGGGACATCGATCTGGAAGTACCCGCGGGCAAGCTGCTGGCCATCATGGGACCCAACGGCGCCGGCAAGACCACCCTCATCAAGGCGATCCTCGGTCTGGTGCCCACGGCGGCCGGCCGGGTGGAGATCTACGGCAAACCGTACGCCAAGCAGCGGCATCTGGTGGGGTATGTCCCCCAGCGCGGCAGCGTGGACTGGGACTTCCCCACCACCGTGCTCGACGTGGTGATGATGGGCCGGTACGGCGCTCTCGGCTGGATCAAACGCCCCGGCAAGCGGGAACGGGAGCAGGCGTTGCAGGCCATAGACAAAGTGGGCATGACCGAGTTCACCACCCGGCAGATCAGCCAGCTCTCCGGCGGCCAGCAGCAACGGGTCTTCCTGGCGCGGGCCCTGGTCCAGGACGCGCAGGTCTACTTCATGGACGAGCCGTTCCAGGGCGTGGACGCGCGCACCGAGCTGGCCATCGTCGACCTGCTGAAGGAACTGCGCACCCAGGGGCGTACCGTGGTGGTGGTGCATCACGACCTGCAGACGGTCACCGACTACTTCGACTGGATCACCCTGCTCAACGTGCGCCGCATCGCCAGCGGCCCGGTGAGCGAGGTCTTCAATCAGGACAACCTGCGCCTGGCCTACGGCGGCCGGGTGGAGTTCCTGCAGCGGCAGGCGCCGTGCGATCCGCCCGACGATCGATTCGACGGCCACGGCCGCGGACGGGTTCGACCATGACCGTGCTGACCGATCTGTTCACCGACTACACCGTCCGCACCGTGGCGCTCGGTTCAGCGGCCCTCGGCCTGGTGGCCGGCATGCTCGGCGCCTTTGCGGTGCTACGCCGCCAGAGCCTACTGGGCGACGCCGTGAGTCATGCCGCCCTGCCCGGCATCGTGCTGGCGTTCCTGATCACCGGCGCCAAGACACCGCTGGTCCTGGTGCTCGGCGCGGCGCTGACCGGCTGGATCGCCTCATTGCTGGTGATGCTCGTGGTGCGCACGACCCGCCTGAAGATCGACACCGTGCTCGGGCTGGTGCTGTCCACCTTCTTCGGCCTGGGGCTGTTGCTGCTGTCGCTGGTCCAGCGTAGCGCCGGGGCCGGCCAGGCCGGTCTCGACCGGTTCCTCTTCGGCCAAGCCGCCACGCTGGTGGGGGACGACCTGAAAACCATGGCCGGGCTGGGTGGCCTGGTGCTCGTGGTGCTGGCCCTGCTGTGGAAGGAATTCAAGCTGCTGAGTTTCGATCCGGCTTTTGCGGGCGCCCTCGGATTCCCGGTACGCCGGCTCGACGTCATGCTCACGACCTTGCTCGTCATCGCCATCGTCATCGGCCTGCAGACCGTGGGGGTGGTGCTGATGAGCGCCATGATCGTGGCGCCGGCCGCCGCCGCCCGGCAGTGGACCGATCGGCTGGGCAAGCTGGTGCTGCTGGCCGGTGGTTTCGGCGCGGCGAGCGGCCTCATCGGCGCCGTGTTCTCGAGTTTCGTGCCCAAACTGCCCACCGGTCCCACCATCATCCTGGTCATCACCGCCATCACCGTGATCTCGTTGCTGGCGGCCCCGCAACGCGGACTACTGGCTGACAAGTGGCGGAAACGACGCCAGCGGCGGAGGGTGCAGGCCGACAGCGTGCTGGCCGATCTGTACAGGTTGGCCGCCCAGCATGCCGAACCGGCCGTGGCCCCCCATTCAGCGGCGGCGTTACAAACCATGAGCCCCCTGGCCGGTGTGCGGGCGGGACTCGCCCAGCTGGCCGATCAGGGATTGGTGATCCTGGATCCCGACGGCCGCTGGCGGTTGACGGAAACCGGGGTGGCTCGCGGCCACGAGCTGGTGGAGGAGACGCCGTGAGCACTCCCCAGCTCGAGATCCTCGCCATCGCCGTGGTCACCGCCGCCGGCTGCTCGCTGGTGGGCGTGTTCCTCATGCTGCGCCGTCTGGCCATGCTGTCCGACGCCATCAGCCACGCCATCCTGCCCGGCATCGTGGTGGCGTTTTTCCTCACCCACGATCTCGCCTCGCCGTGGCTGGTGATCGCCGCCGCCGGCACCGGGGTCTTGACGGTGGCGCTGGTGGAACTGCTCACCCGCTCGCGTCGCTTGAAGGAAGACGCTGCCATGGGGCTGGTCTTCCCCGCCCTGTTCTCCATCGGCATCGTGCTCATCACCAAGTTCGCCGGCAACATCCACCTGGACGTGGACGCCGTGCTGCTGGGCGAGCTGGCCTTCGCCCCGTTCGACCGTTTCGAGATCGGCGGCCGCGACTTCGGCCCGCGCGCCCTCTGGCTCATGGGCGGCATCACGCTGCTGAACCTGGCGGTCGTGACCCTGTTCTTCAAGGAGCTGAAGCTGGCCACCTTCGACGCCGGGCTGGCCGCCTCCCTCGGCCTGGCCCCGGCCGTGATCCACTACGGCCTGATGGTGCTGGTGTCGATTACCGCGGTGGGCGCCTTCGACGCCGTGGGCTTGATCCTGGTGGTGGCGCTGATGATCGGTCCGGCGGCGGCGGCGTACCTGCTCACCGACCGTCTGGGCGTACTGCTGTTGCTGGCGGTGCTGCTCGGCGGGGCGGCGGCGGCCCTCGGTTTCGGGCTGGCCATCTGGATCGACGCCTCCATCGCCGGCTGCATGGCGGTGGGGGTCGGTTTCGTCTTCCTGGTAGTGTTCCTGGCCGCGCCCGGCCGCGGCCTCGTGGCCGTGGTGCGCCGGCGCCGGCGGCAACGGTGGGAGTTCGCTCAGGTCATGCTCGCCATCCACCTGCTGCAGCACGAGGGTTCGGCCGAGGAAGACGAGGAGTCCCGGGTGGAGCATCTGCACGGCAAGCACGTGGGCTGGACGCCGGAGTTCACGACGGCGGTGGTGGCCGGCGCGGTTCAGCGGGAACTGGTGGCGCAAGTCGACGAC
>JBDRBC010000402.1:0-5596 GCA_043823125.1 bacterium
GCACCGTGGCTGGCGACATCATCTGCCTGACCACCGACGGTGGGGTGGCCCTCTCGTGGCCGTACAACGACGGCCTGGTGGACGGATTCCACATCTATCGCCGTACTGCCGATAGCGAGGCCGTGCGTCTGACCGATGAAATGCTGACCGGCGATTCCGGTCGCATCGAGTACGTTGATCCCGGTTACGGTATCGCCATCGTTACCGTGCTGTCTTACAGCTTCAGCCTGATCAGCGACGGTGTGGAGACCATGAGCGGTAAATGGCAGTCGGTCACCTTCCGGGGCAGCGTGCCGACCCAGTTCGCGCTTCGCAACAACTACCCGAACCCGTTCAATCCGCTGACGAACATCGAATTCGACCTGCCCAAGGCTGGCCAGGTGTCGCTGTTCATCTACGACGTGAGCGGTCGGTTGGTGAAGACCTTGATCAACGAGGCCTTGCCTGCGGCGAAGCACCTGGTCCAGTGGGACGGCACCGACGGCAGCAGTCGTCGGGTGGCCAGCGGTGTGTACTACTACCGCCTGGACACCGGCAACGACGCGGCCACCAAGCGAATGATGCTGGTGAAGTAAGCCGCGCCATAACCGGTAGTCGTTTCCTGCGATTGAGCCCCGCCCCTCCTGTCGGGAGGTGGCGGGGCTCTGCTTTTTATCGGTCTATCGAGGCACTGACCGGGATCACCGGTTCGTTTCCTGCCCACCACGGGCCAGGCCCCCTATATGGCGATCGGACCTTGGAGACGTTACCATTCCGAAAGTAATGTGATTGGCCTGGTTTCCGAACGACCCCTGTTTTGCGGTGGACTCGCGACCGGCCGCTCGAAAGGATCGACAGATGCGCTTGGCGACAGCCTGTACCTGTTTTCTGGGTGTGTTCCTGGTGATCGGTCCGACCCTGGCCGAGCCCGTCAAGCTCTCCCGCACCGACACCGCCAGCCAGCTGGAACTGCAGGAACAGAGCCGTTCCGGATTGTTGATTCGGTTCGAGTCGGGACAGCTGCTCGCCCAGGAAGTCATCACGGCGGCGGGAACCTTCACCGAACTCCGGAGCATCGGTTCCCCGAACCGGGGCGAGGAAGGAGCGCCGGCGCTGCCGCGGTGGCACCGGTTACTGGCCGTACCGTTCGGCGCTACCACCCGGATCGAAATCCTGGCGAGTGAATCACGAATCATCGACCTGGACGACTTCTCCTTGTCGTCGCCGTTGTTCCCGGTGCAGCGCAGCGTGCCGAAGCTCGAGCATCCGCCAGACCGGCCCTTCGCCTACGATCAGGCGGCCTACGACGTGGAGCGGGCCGGTCAGGAGCCGGTGCGAATCGTGCAGCTGGGCCGGTTGCGGGCCATGGATCTGGCGCGCCTGGAGATCGCCCCCATCACGTACCTGCCGCGAACCAATCAGCTCGAGGTCGTGGAGAGTCTCGTCGTGAAGGTGCACTTCGACACTGCCGATCTGGCCGGAGGCCAGGACCTGTGCGCCCGGACCCACAGTCCGTTTTTCCGGCCACTCTACGAGCAGGTGCTCAATTCACGCGGCTTTCATGACGATTACCCCGATCTGGTCCAGGACCTCGTGACCATGGTGATCGTGACTCCGCTGGAATTCGAACCGGTCCTGCAAGATTTCATCCGCTGGAAAACCGCCCGCGGCTTCAATGTCATCGTGGGTGTTCTCGGCTCCCCGGAGGTGGGGACCACAACTGCAACGATCCGATCCTATCTCCACGACCTCTTTCTCAGCGCCACGCCGGAACTGCCGGCGCCGAGTTTCGTCCTGTTCGTTGGCGATGTCGAATTGATGCCGGTCTTCGCCGAGGACAATGACCCGTTCTCCGTCAATCCCCGCCCCACCGATCGGCCGTACTGCGCCGTGGACGGCGACGTGGTGCCGGACATGTATTACGGGCGGTTTCCCGCCACCAACGGCAGCGATTTGTTGGCCATGGTGGACAAGACCTTGACGTACGATCAGCACGACCTGCCCGACCCGACCTACCTGTCCGAGGTGGTGATGATCGCTGGCGTCGATGCCGGCCACGGGGAAGTCTGGGCCAACGGTCAGATCAACTACGGCGCGACCAACTATTTCAACCCGGCGCACGGCATCGATTCGAATACGTACCTGTATCCGGAGTCGGGGGGACAGGCGGCCGACATCATCCAGCAGGTGAGCGAAGGGGTCGCCTTCGTCAACTACACCGCCCACGCCTCCACCGGTGGCTGGTCCAATCCCTACTTCAGCAAGAGCGACGTCAACGAGCTGGACAACCTCGGACGGTACTGTCTGGCTGTGGGTAACTGCTGTTCCAGTGGTGATTTCGGTGCGCCGGAATGTTTCGGCGAGGCGTGGTTGCGAACGCCGGGCGGCGGCGCCATCGGGTATATCGGCGGCGCGGGCCTGACCTTCTGGGACGAGGATTACTGGTGGGCTGTCGGTCATATCGAGGTCGTCACCGCCCAACCGACCTACGAGGAGTCCGGTCTCGGCGTGTACGACGGACTGTTTCACGATCACGGCGAAGCAGAAGATCAGTGGTACATCACCAACGACGCCCTGGTCTTCAGCGGCAATCTGGCCGTCATGGAGTCGGGGTCCATTCTCGGCGACTACTACTGGACCATCTACAATCTGCTCGGCGATCCCAGTCTGACTCCATATATGGGATCCCTGGCGGTGAATCCGGTGACGCATCCGGAAAGCATCTTGATGACGGAGATCGACCTGACCATCACTGCCGCACCGGGGAGTTACGTCGGGCTCTCACAGGACGGGGTGTTGTGCGATGCGGGGCTGGTTCCCGGCGGCGGTACTCTGGAGCTGGAGTTGCCCGGTACCTTGACGCCGTGGGTGCCGTTACGGCTCGTGGCCACCACGCAGCATCACACACCGTACCTCGCCGAGATCGTGGTGGAGGTGCCGGTGAGTGTTCAGATCACCCCGGATGTGATCGATGCGGACAGTCCCACCGAGGTGACGGTGTCGGTGCGGGAACTGGACGGGATCACCCCACGGGTCGGTATCCAGGTCTGGGCCGAGGGGTTCGATTACGCCACGACCCCCGTGGCCACGGACGCCAGTGGAACCGCCGTGTTGACCCTGGACTGTCCTTTCGGTCCCTCGCTGGTGATACTCGGTCAGGACCCTGGCGAAAGTTATCTTCAGTTCAGCCGTGAAGTGGAGGTGGCGGCCGCCGCCTTCAGCGCACCCGACCTGTTCGTGACCACCGAGATCGGTTTCGCCGATACCCTGGCCGTGAACTGGCCCGGGGTGCTTCACGTGGCGCTCGACGAGCCCGGATTCACCCTCTACGTCTCCCTGCCTGACGGGTCGGAACAGACCAGTTACGCCGACAGCCTGGTCCTGACGCCGGCTGCGGCGGGCGAGCTGGTCGCCACCCTAGCCGCACCGGGATACGATACCTATCAGGAGACTTTTCCCGTGGTACCGCTGACAGCCGGTGGAGTCCTGGTGATCACCGATCTCGGGACACCGGGGGTGGGGGCCGCCCGGGAAAAAACCAGCGCTTTGGTAGCCGATCTGGAGCAGCTCGGACAGACGGTGACCGTGGAAGTGGCGGGGCAGAGTCCGTCCACGCTCTGGCCCGAGTATGAACTACTGGTGCTCAGCTGCAGCAACAACCCCGAGGCCTTACACGATGCCGCCCTGCGCGAGGCGCTCCGAGCCCATGTGACGGCCGAGCGGCCATTGCTGGTGGAGGGGGGTGCGGTCGTATCCGGGCTGCACACTGTCGATCCGGATTTTTGTCGCGACGTCCTGCACGTGGCGACATGGGTCGGTGATCTGGGGGGACACGTGATGACCTCCGCTCCGGATCATCATGTGATGCATCAACCCAACGACGTGCCGGTGGTGCTTGCGGTACAGGACGTTCTCGCTGCCGACCAGGACCGGGTACATCCCACCGCTGACGCCACCTCGGTGGCGATCTGGGTGGACGACATGACCGCTACCAGTATCGTCGCTTACGATCCCACTCCGGCGCCGCGGGGCGGACAGATCGTCTACTGCGCCTTTGCGTTCGAGGTCATGGACCCGGTCCAGCGACGCCAGTTGCTGGAGAACTGTGTCCTGTGGTTGACCACCGACGACGATCCCCAGAGCGCCGCAGTGGGCCCCATGGTCGCCTCCTGGGACGATTCCGGAATCTCGTTGACCTGGCGATACGATCCAGAACTGGTGACCGGATTTCATGTCTACCGGCAGCTTGGGGCCGGAAACGAAACGCGACTCACCACAGCGCCCGTCGCCGACCACTCCGGCCGGATCAGGTACCACGATCCTGTGTCTGACGTGAGTGCGGGCAGTGTCCTGGTCTATCAGTACGGCGTGCTCCGGGACGGCGCGGAACAGGGGCGTGGGAGCAAGGTTTCGGTCCGGTTCGGAGCGGAGTTTCCCACACGGCTCCGGCTCCACCCCAACGCGCCCAATCCATTCAATCCCCGCACCAGCATCGCCTTCGATCTGCCCAGAGCCGGGCAGGTCAAACTCCGGATCTATGATTTGGGCGGCCGTTTGGTGCGTACGGTTTTAGATGAACCGTTGCCGGCGGCCCGACATCTTGTTGTCTGGGACGGCAGCGACGACCAGAACCACCCTGTAGCCAGTGGGATTTACACTTATCGTCTGGAGACTACTAGCGGGATCCAGAGCCGGAAGATGCTGCTGGTGCGATAAATTTCTATAATAGTATGATATTTTGTGCTATAATTCCCGTCAGGTAAAACCATCAGGAACAGATTGCCACCAGTTTAACCAACAGTTTAACAGGATGACGGTTCTGTGGTATAATAGTCTCTGGTTTTAGCAATCAACCGCCTGATTCACAACTCAGGTTCTGCATCATCAATCCTCGAAAGGACTTGAAAATGCGCCTCTTCTCAGCTTTCTGCGTGCTTCTGCTGGCCTTGACGGCTTTCGGAACCGCAACGTTTGCGGCTGTTCAGACCATTCCCGGCGTGGCCAGTGTGTCACAGTTGACCACGGCCGAGCAAAATCGTGATGGTGTCCAGTTTCGGGTGGAAGTAGGTGACCTTTCGATTCTCGAGGTGCAAACCAAGGAAGGCGTATTCTCTCGTTTGATGCTGCCTGGATTCCACGCCACCAAGGACGTGGGCAGCCCCGAATTGCCTCTATTGAACCGGCTCATCGCTATTCCGTACGGCGCTGAGTACCACATCGAGGTGGAAGCGGTCCAGACCCGTATCATCGATCTGGCAGATTACGGGGTTCAGCATCTGTTGCTGCCGGCACAGCCGAGCATGCCCAAGAATGCCGATCCCGCGACCTTCCCGTTCGAGATCGATCGGAGCGCCTACGAGACCGATAAGATCTCTCGGGACCTGATACGGGTGGTGCCTCAGGGACGCCTGCGTGCCATGGATCTCGGTCGAGTCGAGGTGGCGCCGGTGGAATACTTCCCCCGGACGAACCAGATCCGGCTGACTGAAAGCATCGATTTCCGGGTGGTGTTCGAGGGCACCAATAAAAGTGGCGGCGACGAACTCATGGCTCGCACCGCCAGCCCGTTCTTCGATCATCTGTACGCATACGCGGCCAACAGCAAGGCATACCAGGA
>JBDRBC010000403.1:0-6370 GCA_043823125.1 bacterium
CCGATTCCCACCGGCGACGGCAAGATCCTGCTCTATCGGCGCACCTCCCTGGCCGAGCTGCAACCGGATCACGAAGCAGTCATCGTCGAGATCGACGATCACGATCCCACCGTCTTGCGGCAGCTCGATGAACTCGGTCTGTTGCCCAAGGAACGGGTCATCACCCTGAACCATCAGGCCGAGACGGGATTCATCAGCGTGGGCATCAACGACTGCGAGTACCGCATCAAGTTGGCCATGGCCCGGTGCGTCTTCATCGATGAGATCCGGCAGATCAGGCGCCCTTACAAACCACCGAAGATATTGCGATTGAAACTGCCCCCCGACAGGCAGGATTATTGACCAGGAGGTAACGATGTCGAACGCGCGCCAGTACTTGCGAACCGGGTTCGGGATCTGCTTGCTGTTGTGTCTACTGGCCGGTCTGGGATGTGGCAACAAGGACGAGGCGGACAAGGCCCGTCACCGGAAACCGGGATCGCCGTTGCTCGTCACCACCACCACGCCGCTGCTGGCCGATCTGGTGCGTCAGGTGGGCGGCGATTGGGTCACCATCGAGGTGGTGCTGGAGCCCGGCGCCAACCCCCACACTTTCCAGGCCACCAAGCTCACGCTCTCCAAGCTGGCGGAGTGTGACGTGCTCGTGTTTCACGGGCTCGGCTTCGAGGCGGGCCTCGCTGCGGATCTGGAAGAGGTCTCCCGGAACACCCGCTTGCTCGACGTGGCCGCCGACATTCCGCAGGACCGTCTGCAGCTGTTGCCCGGTGAGGAAGAGATTGTCGATCCACACATCTGGGGTGACGTGACCCTCTGGATGCTGGCCGTGGCGAGGGTGCGCCAGGCGTTCATGGAACTGGACCCGGATCACCAGGGCGATTTCGATCTCAATGCGCGCAACTACGTGGCCAAGCTGAGCAAGCTGCACAGTGAACTCTCGCAACAGATCGGGACCATCCCGACCACCCGGCGGATGCTGGTCTCCGGTCACGCCGCCTTCGGATATTTCGGCAAGGCTTACGGTATCCAGTCTCACGGACTTTACGGCGTGGACGCCACCACCCCCACTCCAGCCGTCGGCCTGCAGAACCTGGCCAACCTGGTGGCCCAGCGACAGGTGCCGGCCATTTTCAGCGAACCGAACCTGACGGCCGAGGTGTGCCGCGAGTTTCAGGCCAGTGTCGGTCGTCTCGGTCACACCGTGCAGCTCGGCGATTTGTTGTTCCCCGACGGTCCCAGCCCGACCGACAGCAGCGTCACCACCTACATCGACATGATGCGGACCAACGGCGACCGGATCACCCGGGCGCTGACAGCCGGAGCAAATCGGTGAACGGGCGGCTCGTGCCGGCGAACTGAGCTGATCAGAAACCGTCGGCGCTGGTCTGTATCCGGCTTTTCCTGCTTTTATTAGTCTGCCCGGGACTTGGCGGCGGGTTGTGGGGATGCGGGAAGGCGCCGTCCCCCGGATCGTTGCCCGCGGGCCACAGGGAACGGCCCGACCTTATCCTGTTCTCCATCGATACCATGCGCGCCGATCATCTCGGCTGTTACGGCTACTCTCGCGACACGAGTCCGTTCTTCGATTCACTCGCCCGGGTGGGCACCCGTTTCGCCTCGGCCTGGGCGCCCTCGCCGTGGACCCTGCCATCCCACGCCACCATGCTCACCGGCGCGCTGTCGCCACGACACGGCGCCATCGAGGAAGAACACGCCATCGCCGGTGACCTGACACTGCTCAGCGAATCGTTGAGTGAGGCCGGCTACCTTTGCTGTGGAGTGGTGACCTCCATCTTCGTCTCCGAGCTGTACGGGTTCGGGCGCGGTTTCGATCACTTCCACGATTTCGGCATCGTGTCCGGTGAAAACAGTGGCCAGCCGCCGCCTCGGTCGGCAGACGTGTTGACTCACGCCCTGGAGTGGGCCCGCGAGCAGGCGGAGGGCCAGCCGCTCTTCCTGTTCCTGCACGTGTACGATGTGCACTACCCGTACGACGCCCCACCGCCCTGGAACGAGAAGTTCAACCGGCCGTCCACCGGCGAGGAACTGCATTACGAGAACTACTACCACTACCTGCGTCACCCGCCGACGCCGGAGCAGTTCGACCAGCAGATCGGGCAGTACGATGAAGAGATCGCCTACGTCGACGAGACTTGGTCTCGGTTCCACACCACCTGGACCGCCGCCCGTCCCAATACCATTTGTCTGATCACCTCGGATCACGGCGAGGAATTCGGCGAGCGCGGGAGCTGGGGGCACGCACACACCCTGGCGCCAGAACTTCTGCAGGTGCCGTGGATCGTCAGCGGTCCCGGGGTACGGGCCCAGACGGTCACCGAGCGAGTCGGTCTGGAAGACCTGGCGCCCACCCTGGCGGGGCTGGCGGGTGTCAGTTTCGATCCGGTGGACGGGCGGGACCGTACCGCGTTGATCCGCGACGGCATCAGGTCGACCGACGACCCTACTGCGGCCCGGTTCGCCTCCACCTACCGCCGGCACACCTGGTTGCACCGCTGGCACGAGGACGGCCACGACCTGGTGTTCAACCTGCCCCGGATGGTGTATCGACTCTACGATCTGAACCACGATCCCCACGCGGAACACGACCGGTTCCCGGCCGACCTGGACCGGGCGCAGGCCATGAGCCTGGCCATGTACAGCTACCTGGAACAGCCGTGGGAAGCGACACAGGACGGCGTGGTCCGCAGCGGAAACGGCCTGTTCGTTATTGACGGACAACGTCAGAACCAGGAGATGATCGTCAAACAGGGGCAACGTTTCGCCCTGTTCCCACCCGACGCGGCGGTGACCTGGTACGGCATCGACGATCCGTTGCTGGAAAATCAGCGCGACGTCCAGAGCGGCCCGTGGCAGGCCCTCGGCGGCGCGCTGCCCGGTCCGGATGACACCGGCCTCCGCTGGCACGGCCGTCTTCCCACCAGCGCCGACACCGAGCTGACGACAGACCAGAAAGAAAGACTGCGAGCCCTGGGGTACGTGGAGTAACATGGGCGGCGTCCCGGCTTGCGGGCCCAACAGCGCCGGCCTGTCACCCGCTCCTGTCCACTCCCATCTCCCCGCACTGAGGTGATCGACGTGCGTTCGCTGCTGACCATCGCCCTGCTGTTCCTGCTCGCCCCCTGGCTTCGGGTGATGGCGACGGGGGAACAGCTGCTCACCGACTCCTGGCCCGACGGCACGCCGAGAACCGTCCAGGCCTACCGTCTCGATCTGTCCGGTCAGAAGATTTTCCACGGCCACCACGCCATGTTCTACGAGAGCGGCGCCTTGCTGGTGCAGGGCGAGTTCCGGCACGGGTTGCGGGAGGATCTGTGGACCTGGCGGCACGAGAACGGCGACAAGCAGGCCGAGTGCCGGTACGAAGGCGACGAAGGTGAATTCCGGAGCTGGCACGCCAACGGCCAGCCATTCCTCGTGGGGCGATACCACGGCAACAAACGGGTCGGGAAGTGGCGGGAATTCCATCCATCCGGCCGCAAGCGACTCGAGGGGGAATACCGTGACGACAAGCAGCACGGTACCTGGCTCGCCTGGACCGACGAGGACCAGCCGCAAGAGAGTCGTTCCCGGTGGCGGGACGGGGAGCGGATCGAGTGATGAATTCAACCGACCTCACTTTTCTCACCCACCTCGGCCAGATGCTGCTCTGCGGGTTCGTTCTGGCGGCCCCTGTGCCACTCTGCCTGGTCTTGCTGTCCAGGTTCACGTCGGCGAAATCGTCCCCACCCGACGAACACCGCCACGCAGACGTGTCCGTGTGCCATTCACCCGTTTCCTGCGCCCACAACTGGCTGGTGCTGCTGGTGGGCTGGTCACTCGTCCAGACCGTTCTGCCGTTGTTGCTCGGGATCTTCGGCATCTTCAACCTGGCCGCCATCCTGGGTGGCGAGGCGGGGTTGCTCGCGGTGGGAATCCTCGCCTGGTTCGTGGACGGACGTGCTCCATCCAGCCGGCCGGGAATCGGTTTTTATCTGCTGCCCCGTGGTCGACTCGATTCGGTGACAGCCAGCCTGCTCCTGCTCGTGCTGGTGATGATCTTCACCGCCACCTGGAATCTGCTGCGTCAGCCCACCACCAATTTCGATTCGGTGGTCTATCATCTGCCGACCATGGCGCACTGGGTGCGCGAGGGTGGTTTCGAGGTCTTCCGGGCGGCGTTGTATCCCATGAACTGGGAGCTGCTGAGCTGTCTCCCGGTGTTGCCACTGGGCGAGGATCTGCTGGTCTCGACACCGAACCTGCTGGCCTGGTTGCAGCTGGGGCTCGTTGTCTACCTGCTCTCCAGATTTCTCGGCGCGGAACGGCCGGCCGCCGCCACGGCCAGCTGTATCCTGCTGTCGTTGCCGATCCTGCTGGCGCGCCTGGACGCCATCCAGCCGGACATCGCCATGGCGGCCCTGTTCCTGTCCGGCCTCTACTTCGCCCTCCGGTTCGCCCGGACGGCGGCCAGCGGCGATCTGGTGCTCCATCTCGCCTGCCTGGCCATGCTCTGGGGAATCAAGCTGTCCGGACCGGCGTACGCCTGCCTGCTGCTGGCCACCCTGGTAGTGGCCAGGTACCTCCGGATCCGTGAGCTACGTCAACCCGGCCGGCAGTTATTACGAATCAGCGGCGCCGGCTGGGTACAGGTGATCACGGCCCTGCCGGTCCTGCTGCTGGTGCAGGGATACTGGTATGCGCGCAATTTCCACTGGCGGGACAATCCCCTCGGCATGGTGGAGTGGAAAATCGGCGGCACGGAGATTCTCCGTGGCCACGTGACCCGGGAATACCTCGACCGGACCACCCTGGCGGCGGTGTTCGATCCGGGTCGTGGTGAGGACTGGCGGGTACTTTACGAGGTCTTCCGGGAATGGCTTGGCTTGCCGTTTCTGGTCCTGGCGCTGCTGGCCGTGCTGGCGCTGATCCGGTCGTTGATCCGGACAGACCCACAACGAGATTCCGACCTGGATGCCGGCGACAGCATCGAACGGAGCACCGGCAGGCCGGGGAGAATCCTGGCTCTGCACCCCCGCTGGATACTGTTCCTGCTCATCGCCATCACCGGCATCGCCTACTGGTTCACTCCTTATGGTGGCGACAACGGTGAGCACGGATGGCGATTCACGGCGTGGTTCCATGTGGGGCTGCGGTACAGCTTCTCCTGCCTGGGGCTGCTGGCCGTGGCGGCGGCGCTGGGCCTGCAGCAACGGCGGCTCGGCGGCGGTTGGTTGAGCGGCCTGGCGGCGGTGACCTGTATGCTCGGCGTGGTCCTGAAACTGGAACCGCCCATCTGGGCCTTGCGAGTGAGTGTCTTGCTGGCCGCCACGCTGGCGGGGTTGCTGCTACACTGGGACGGAACGGGACGGCGCCGGCCGGCCACGGCCGTGGCCCTGATCGGTCTGGTCCTGGTCTGTCTGGCCGTTGGCTGCTCGTGGCCCGCACGCCAGGAGCGCGCCACCAATCGCGTGGAAGCCTATGGCGATATCTATCCCTTCCTGGAAATGGATATCGCCCCCACGGCCGTGGTGGGATACGTCAACTACATGCAGTCCTATCCGTTCTTCGGCCTGGACTGGCGGCGGAAGGTGGTGCCGGCGCTGCCGGAAGCGACGGATCGTCAGGCCTGGCGGCAGCAGCTCCGGGACGAGGCAGTAGAGATCCTCATCGTCGGCCGCACGCCGCCCCAGCCGAAGGAGCGAGCGGCCACGGACCGGGTCATGCGCTGGGTGAACGAGGAGGACGCGGGCTTCACGCCGATCTTCGGCCACGACGATCCGAGCGCCAAGCTGGTGGTGTATCGCGTCCGCTGAGACCGATCCTGTGACCGAGTCACCATCCACTGGCAACCCGTTGTTTCCAACCTCGTAGCACGCCTGTGCCGGACCCGAATCTATCCCGCTCCCGACTCAACCTTGAGGCCGAGCCCATGTCCTCACCCTCGCCCCTGCTTTTCCTGTTGCCCACCCGATTTGTCCTGACTCGTTTACTTGCCGCGTTCGTGATGCTGCTGCTGGTGAGCTGCCTCGTCGCACCGATAACCGCCCGCGCCGATTCCCTCGACATCCCGTTTTCCGGCTACGGTATCAGCTTCGGGAATTCGCGCGGGTTCACCGACTTCGGTGTGGGCGGCCTCAGTTTCGGCACCGGGGCGTTGACTCGCATCCTCGGCACCCAGAACGGAGTCACTATCGGTATCTTCAATTATGCTGCACATCTCAATGGAGTGCAGATCGGCGTCTTGAATTACGCTGGCAACAATCCCCGGGGGCTCAAGTTGACTCCTGTGTTTAATGCTCATTTCGACTAGGGTGGGCCGTCGCCGGGGGGCTTACCCCTGTCGGCTCACTTAGTAGGAGATGCGTTCGCAGAC
>JBDRBC010000404.1:0-2257 GCA_043823125.1 bacterium
AGTAGCTGTTCGAGATGTCCCTGGGACTAACGACCGCCTGAAGCCAAGCGATAGAACCGATGACCGCAACTGGCGCAGCGATAGGGTTTGATTCGGACCGCCTTCAAGAGCTTCTCGAAGAGCGTTCGCGTCTGCGAGCGTCGGATCCTCTTCTCGCCGCAGCACGGGCATCGTGACTGTTGGTCGCCCATGCTCCTGTTTACCTCCCGAGATGTTGCCGTGCGAAGTGGTAGAATCCTGTAGCGTCCAGGAAGATGAAATCAAGTACCCCAAGGCGGACAGGATCACCTGGTCGCAGCACTCGTTCTCGGCCAGGCCGTAGCTTGTTCCGGCAGACCCAAATGCCGGTTTCCTCGTCGATGGCAAGGATCGCGTACTCGTCGCCACGCCTGAGAACCCACCCGTGTTCAGGTGAGATCGAGGGCGACGGCACCTCGATGTCGCTCTTGGCCGCAGCGCCGATAAGCAGGCGCGTTGAATCTGACCACTTGGCCGAGCGTAGCTCTGCGACCAGGTGAGAGAATTCCTTGGGAGGCGTCTCTCCCCATCCGGCCAGTACAGATCCATGTACCGAAGAATCAAGACGATTCAGGATCGTTGCCAAATACCCGGTCTTCAGCCCGAGGATGCCTCCTGGCACCTTATGCAGCAGCACGGCAGGCGGGTCGTCAGCGATGTACTCGGTGAAGTCCTTGCCACTGACCAGGTTGGCGTACTTGCCGATGGGCTTCAAAAGGCACGCTCCCCTCCACCCTCTCCCCCTGCCGACACCTTCATTATAGCTTCAGAGGGGCACGCGACCAAGGCCGCTATGAATAGAGATAGGGCTGCGATTCTGTTATGATGCGAAGACATACCGAATCTGATTGTTCCGACAGAAAGCTACTGCTGCCGCTCGGCCCCGATCAGAAACACTCGGACCCTGATGAGTTTCCGGGCGACCGCCACGCAAGATACCAGATGTTGAATGGCCTCAATGTTGCGGCCCTGCTTGCCGATCACGAAGCGCCGGTCCGAAGGGTCCACATCGACCTCGATGATCGTGGTGGCTTGGCCCTTGACCTCGTTGACCCGCACCTTGTCCGGGTGCTCGACCAGGGCGGTGATGATCCGCTCCACCAAATCTCGCATGGCCCCCACCTTTCACCCCAGCATGACAATGATACCACAGGCGGCGTTGATCTCGGTGGTGGTAGCGAATTGTCGGCAGTCGGAGAGTCGAGTGACTACCGGCCTTCGTAGGTCTCGATGATCTGTTTGAGCCCCTTCCGGTTGCGGGCCTCGGCGGTGGATACAGGGAGGAATTCCAGGCCGACCAGGTGCTTGCCTGGCTTCGCGGTGCCAACCCAGTGAACCTCTGCCAACAGCCGGTAGGCGCCACCCAGGGTAGCCGTGTCATCGAGGCCCTCGGGCCGAACCGGCTCGATAAATAGTTGCACCGAGGCACCAACGGGGATCTCGTCCGGGGTCAGCAGGCTCAACCCGTCGGCACCAATGTCCAACACCGGCGCACTGGATAGCCGCATGCGGGGATCCGACAACAGGAAGTAGTGGGCCACAGTGACCGGCCGCTGGCCGCCCTTGCTGCCTACCCTGGCAGTCCTGCGACGGTCGGCTCTTGTGTCGATTCCCAAGGATTGATCTCCCAGGCAGCACGACTGTCTGTGTAGGCAGTATATAGGACGGGAGCATCACGAGCAACGCACACCAAGATTAGCTGTTCGGGTGTGCCCTGGCAGAGATATCTCGTAGCGGTTTACGCGACGTGCTGTTGATCATGTTGATCCTGTGGTCTCGATGGGGGTATCATTCAAACGGTCGGCAGGGGAGTGGGCGAGAGGAACGATTGTGCGGCCCATTGGTGACTTTGCTGATCAGTTCTCTCGCCAGGATCTTGGCGACTACCTCCACGGGAAACCTCCAGCCGTCCTGATTCATGACGCGATGGCCGGGAGCTTCAAGCCTGCCAGCGGAGATCAGGGCGATACCATAGCGCGGATCGAGGCAAGGTTCACCGAGGGCTTCGATGCGGGCGGCGACGAACTTCCGGAAGAGACCCTGACGCCGATTCCTCGAGAAGTCGCCTTCATGGCCATCCCGCTCGTCTCCCAGCACGACGCCGAGAACAGGCAGATGATCGTGGGTCGGACGATGGCTTGCGACATCCAGATCGATGACGTCACGGTCTCGCGCAGGCACGCCGTGATCGAACGTCGCGGCGAGGACTACCTGATCCGTGATCTTGGATCCACGGTGA
>JBDRBC010000405.1:0-6734 GCA_043823125.1 bacterium
GCGGCAGGTTGACCGGAAGCCGCCATCCCCGCCGCCAGGTCGCCGTCAACCGCCCCGCTCCGATGAACAGATCCACCAGCGCCGCCGCCTGGACGAGTTGCTGGACAAGGTGTCGGACCAGGGCGTGGCCGGGCTCTCGCCGGCGGAGCGTGATGAGCTGGAGGAGCTGGCGCGGCAGCTCAAGAATTGATCTATGTCGCCGGTGCGCGCTCCCACCAGCACCCGAGGTTGTAGGATATTCGTGCGTCGAGCAGTGCACTCGGGGTACACTCCCGCCCAAAATGGCACAACCGTGACGGGAGAATCATGTCCACGGAAGACAAACTGAGAGACATCGCCACCCGCTGGCTCGATGAAGGCTGGCGACGCGGCAACGCCGACGTGGTGGCCGAACTCCACGCGCCCCACTTCGTCGACCGCGACTCCGCCGGCCGCCCGGCGGACCGGGACGGCTTCAGGCTCGGCATCGAGCGGCTCTACGCCGCATTCCCGGACTTCCAGGCAAAACTGGAGGATCTGGTGATCGACGCCGCCAGCGGCAAGGTGGCCGTGCGCTGGACCGGGATCGGCACCCAGCAGGGCGAATACCTCGGCGCGCCACCGTCAGGCCGGCGGGTCACTTTCAAGGGCATCGAGATCATCCGGATCGAAGACGACCGGATCGTGGAACGGTGGGGCGAGTGGGACGGCATCGATCTGCTCGTCCAGCTCGGGAGGGTCGAGCTGTGAGCGAATCCAGCCCCGACCAGCCCAGGCGAACCCGGTTCAGCGGGAAACGGCGAACGGTGATCATCGTGGTCGCGCTGGTGATCGCCCTCGGCGCCAGCCTGTTCGTCCTCACCTTGCGACAGATCTTCACCGGCGTGCAGGACATCAGTCAGCAAGCGCAGGAGCAGTACGGCGGCGATCGGGTGGAGGCGTTGCTGGCCTTGACCGAATCGGAACAGAACTCTTATCGGGACCGGAACCGGGCCATCTGGGCTCTGGGACAGCTCGGCGACGAACGGGCGCTGCCGCTGCTGCGCCAACTCGACAGTGACGAGGAGCAGCCGATACCATACGACCGCGACGCCTACATCGTGCAGTACACGGTGGAGAAAGCCATCCGCCATATCGAGAGTGACTTCACCTTGACTCGCTGGATGTATCACTGGTTGTGAGCCGGACAGCTCCAGCCGCGAGCAATCAACCCGCACCTGAGGCGAGACCATGGCCATTTTGAGACTGGATCCACACGAGCTGTACGATTCGCCCAATCACCTCGCCCCCAACTACACCTACTTCCACGTGGCCGATCGCCTACTGCTCACCGGCCACTCCCACCAGGCCTGGCCCGATTGCGGCTTCGCGGCCCAGCAGCAGGCCTGGCTCGACGCCGCCGGACACGTGGACGACAAGTGGGAGCTGGCGTTCGCCCAGGCGGAACGGGTGCGTCAGGGGTATGCCCGGTTGCTCGACGACGACGCCGACCGGATCGCTCTCGGCCAGAACACCCTCGAGCTGGTGGGGCGCTGGCTCTCCGCACTGCCCCTGCGCGACCGGCCGAGACTCGTGACGACCGACGGCGAGTTCCATACCATCCGCCGGCTGCTGGATCGTCTGGCCGAAGAGGGGATCGAGATCGTGAAAGTACCGGTCTTGCCGGTGGCCGCTACGGCAGACAGGCTCGCCGCTGCCGTGGACTCGCGGACGGCGGCCGTGCTCGTCTCGTCGGTCCTGTTCCAGAGCGGGCAGATCGTACCGGGACTGGACCGGATCATGGCGGCCTGTGAAACAAACGGCGCCGAACTGCTGGTGGACGCCTACCACTCCTGCAACGTGGTGCCGTTCTCCCTGCCGACCCTCGGCCTGGAGAATGCCTACGTCACCGGCGCCGGCTACAAGTACTGCCAGCTCGGTGAAGGCAACGGTTTTCTGCGATTTCCGCCCGACTGCCGGCTCCGGCCCGTGCTCACCGGCTGGTTCAGCGAGTTCAGCGCCCTGGCCACGGGGCCCGACGATTCGCGCGTGGTCTACGGAGTCGGACCCGACCGCTTCGCCGGAGCCACCTTCGATCCGACCAGCCAGTACCGGGCGGCAGCGGTGTTCGATTTCTTCACCGAAAACGGTCTCGAGGTGGATTTCCTGCGCCAGGTGAGCCAGCATCAGATCGGGTTGCTGGTGCAGGAGTTCGACACCCTCGATCTCGACCCGACCCTGATCAACCGCGACCGTGAAGTGCCGTTGACCCGGATCGGCGGCTTCCTGGTGCTGTACTCGCAGCGGGCAGTGGAGATCTGCGGCCGGCTCAAGGAACACGGCGTCGCCACCGACGCCCGGGGTTCCAGCCTGCGACTCGGCCCGGCGCCGTACCTGTCCGACCGGCAGCTCGGCGAGGCGACGCAGATCCTGGGCGAGGTGATCCGTGGGCTGGCCTGAGAGACGGCGGTGCCGAGCGATCCTGGGATGCCTTTGCCTCTGGATCCTGTTCGTTCTCCCCGGTTGCGCCCGAGGCCCCGCCCGCGAACTGAACGTGATGAGCTTCAACCTCCGCTACGACAATCCGTCCGATGGCGAGAACGCCTGGGCACACCGCAAACCGCTGGTACTCGGCACCATCGGCGCCGCGGCGCCCGATCTGCTCGGCGTTCAGGAGTGCCTGCCGTCCCAGGCCCGGTTCCTGCGCGCCTGGCTGGAGGGCTACGGCTTTCTCGGTGTCGGCCGCGAAGACGGCGCCCCCGCCGAACGGACCAGCAGCGAGATGTGCGCCATCTTCTACCGCAGCGACCGCTTCGAGAAGCTGGACGAGGGATTTTTCTGGCTGAGCGAGACGCCGGCAGTGGCGGGCAGCAACAGCTGGGACAGCGCCCTGCCGCGGATGGTCTCGTGGGTGCGGCTGCGGGACCGGCGCGATCCCGCGGTGACATTCCACTTCGTCAACACCCACTTCGATCACCTGGGCGTCGAGGCTCGGCGGCAATCCGCCGTCATGCTGCGCCGGCAGATCCGTGACCTGTGTCGAGGCGGGCCCGCCATCCTCGTGGGCGACTTCAACGCCCCGGCCGATCCCGCCGTGGACGAACCGTTCGGCCTGCTGATCAATCCAGATTCCCTGGCTGATCCCGTGCTGCTCGACAGCTACCGGGCGCTCCACCCAGCCAGCGACCAGGAAGGCACCTTCAACGGGTTCGACGGCGCCACCACCGGTCCCCGCATCGACTGGATCCTCACCACCACGACCTTCCGGACGGTGCGGGCGGACATCATCCGTTCGCAACAGGATGGTCGCTATCCATCGGACCATTTCCCGGTGACGGCCACGGTGCAATTGACGAACTGATCGCCTCGGGCGTGAGTCCGGACCACCCGGGATGAGCTGGCCAACTCACCATTCGCCCGCTATGTTGACTCCGTCGCCGACGAGGGGAAACGCGGAGTGAACGACGATTTCGACACCGACAGCAACGGCGAGTTCTACCTGCAGCACGCCGCCACCATCATCGACTCCACGGCCGACGGCATCTTTACTGTCGACCAGGACTGGCGCATCACCTCCTTCAACCGCGCCGCCGAACAGATCACCGGAATCGGTCGCCAGGAGGCCATCGGCCGGACCTGTTGCGACGTCTTCCGCGCCAGCATCTGCGAGGCGGACTGTGCTCTACGCAGCACCCTCGACTCGGGGCAGCCCATCGTCGGCAAGGCCATTTACATCATCAACGCCGAAGGCAGGCGGATCCCCATCAGCATCTCCACCGGTATCCTGCGCGACAAGGACGGGACGGTCCGCGGCGGCGTCGAGATCTTCCGTGACTTGACCCTCATCGCCGAACTGCGCAAGCAGCTGTCCGGGCAGTATTCCTTCGCCGACATCATCAGCAAGAGCCACCGTATGCGGGACCTGTTCGCCATCCTGCCCCAGATCGCCGTCAGCGGCAGCACCTGCCTCGTGGTGGGCGAGAGCGGCACCGGCAAGGAGCTCGTGGCCCGGGCGATTCACGACCTCAGCCCGCGCCGGAGCGGCCCCTTCGTGGTGGCCAACTGCGCGGCGTTGCCGGACACCTTGCTCGAATCGGAGCTGTTCGGTTACAAGGCCGGCGCCTTCACCGGCGCGCAGCGTGACAAGCCCGGCCGGTTCGCCCTGGCGCGCGGCGGGACCCTTTTCCTGGACGAGATCGGGGATATCTCACCGGCGGTGCAGGTGCGGTTGCTGCGCGTGTTGCAAGAGCGGACCTTCGAACCGCTCGGCGGCACCGCCAGCGAGCAGACGGACGCCCGGGTCGTCCTGGCTACCAACCGGAACCTCGAGGAACTCGTGGCCCAGAACGCTTTCCGGGCCGACCTCTATTACCGAATCAACGTCTTGAACCTGGTGCTGCCGCCGCTCCGGGATCGCAAGGAGGATATCCCGCTCCTGGTGGACCATTTCATCGCTCGGTTCAACCGGCTGCAGGATCGGGATATCGCCGGCATCTCGCCGGAGGCGCTGGCCGTCCTGGCCGAGCACGACTACGCGGGTAATGTGCGTGAGCTGGAGAACTTCATCGAGCATGCCTTCGTGCACTGCCGCGGCGGTCTGATCGAGCCGCGCCACCTCCCGCAAGCGGTGCGGCCCGCCACCAGTGGAGCACTTTTGGACATCAGGCCCCGGAGCTTGCGCGAACTGGAAAAGCAAGCCATCCTGGCGGCCCTCGAGCGCAACCACTGGCACCGGCAGGCAGCGGCCGACGAGCTCGGCATCCACAAGACGACTCTGTTCCGCAAGATCGCGGCCCACGGCATCGAGCTACCGTCACAAGACGGCCGGTCCGCGAAACCTCCCTCCGAAATAGAGTAGCTTATCGCTACTGTGCAACTGTCGGTTGGTAGCGTTATGCTACTGTATCGCCATTCACAGTCGCCGCACCTCGCTGAGCTTTCTCCGTAAACGATTTCATAACAACACGTTGATAATATTCAATCCGCAACGCTCCGGGGCATGATCGATGCCCCAGGGAAGGCGAGGTAATTGTCATGCGTGTCGCCATACCGATCTGGAACAAAAGGGTCTCCCCCGTTTTCGACGCCGCGAGCCAGTTGCTCGTCGTCCAGGTCGACAACCGGCAGGAGACGACGCGCCATCTCGTCGAGCTCCCCGACAGTCCCCTGTCCGAACGAGTGAGCCGGGTACGGGCGAATCGGGTGGAGACCCTGCTCTGCGGAGCCATCTCCCGGCCGTTACACCGCATGCTGACGGCTGTCGGCATAGAAGTGATCCCGTTCTTGGCCGGGGATGTCGAAAGTCTGCTGGCGGCGTTCGGTGAAGACAGGCTCTCGGATCCGCAGTTCCAGATGCCGGGCTGTCGCAACCAACGTCAAAGAAGAAGAAGAAGAAGAAGATGCAAGGACAGAGGGTCAAGCGAGAGGAAACGATCATGAAAGTAGCCGTCACATCACAGGGTCAAACCCTGGACAGTGAGCTGGACCCACGTTTCGGACGAGCTCGCTACTTCATCGTGGTGGACACCGAAACCGAGGATTTCGAAGTCATCGAGAACATCCAGAACCTGAACGCGGTCCAGGGAGCCGGCATCCAGTCGACCCAGGCAGTCATCAACCAGCAGGTCAAAGCAGTGCTCACCGGACACTGCGGCCCCAAGGCCTTTCAGGTAATGGCCAAGGCCGGAATCAAGATCTATCCCGGACTGGAGGGAACCGTGCGCGCCGCGGTATCACAACTGAAGGCGGGCAAGTGCGAGGAAGCTGCCGGCCCGGATGTCAAGAGTCACTGGTAAACGACCCGCTCGCCAACCGGCGGCGGGGCAGAGTGGAGGTAAGAACATGCCACGCGGAGATGGAACCGGTCCCCAGGGAATGGGACCACAAAAAGGACGGGGTATCGGTCGGGGCCGTGGCGGCGGCGCAGGTCAGGGCCGTGGCGGCGGCGCAGGTCAGGGCCGAGGCGGTGGCTTCCGCGGCGGACCCGGTGGCGACTGCATCTGCCCATCCTGCGGCGCCAAGGTCCCCCATGAACGGGGTGTTCCCTGCGCCGGATTGACCTGCCCGGACTGCGGCGCGGGGATGACCCGTGAATTCTGAACCCAAACAGATCACCATCGCCAGCGGGAAGGGTGGCACGGGCAAGACGACGGTGGCCACCAATCTCGCCGTAACGGCGGCCCGCGCCGGTCACGAGGTCGTCCTGCTCGACTGCGATGTGGAGGCGCCCAACTGCCATCTGTTCCTCGCGTCGGATAGCCAGGAACACCAGACCGCCACCGTGCTGGTTCCGGAAGTCGACAACCAGCGCTGCAACGGCTGCGGCGAGTGCGCCCGGGCCTGCGAGTTCAACGCCCTGGCCTGCCTGAGCGACAGCGTTTTGGTCTTTCCGGAGCTGTGCCACGGTTGTGGCGCCTGCGGGCTGGTCTGCGCGGAGAAGGCCATCAGTCAGGGGCAGCGGACCATCGGCTTCATTGAATTGTGCCAGACCAACGGCTTCCGCTTGGGGTTCGGCCTCCTGCGCCTCGGCGAAGCCCAGGTACCGCCGTTGATCAAACAGGTCCTCGTGTGGCGGAACCGTATCGGGCTGACCATCGTCGACGCGCCGCCGGGCACCTCGTGCTCGGCCATCGCTGCCATGCGCGGCAGCGATTATGTCATGCTGGTCACCGAGCCTACCCCCTTCGGCCTCAACGACCTCAGGCTGGCCGTGGAGACGGTCCGGGCCGTCGGTCTGCCGTGTGGAGTGGTGGTGAACCGCGCCGGCAGCGGCGACG